>JAGWVM010000091.1 GCA_018970895.1 Lysobacteraceae bacterium
CTGGTGTGGGGCGAGATGGCCGCGGCCGACTGGCAGGCCGGCATCGCCGCGGCGAACGTCGGCGCCGACCTCGCCTGGCTGCAGGCGCGCTGGCAGGACGATCCGGCCCAGGCCGAGCGCGACCGGCTGCGCCTGCGGCTTGCCCAGGCCGAGCTGGACCTGGCTCCGGTCGGCACCCTCCACGGCCTGTGCCGGCGCATCCTGACCGACTACCCGTTCGAGAGCGGCGGCGGCTTCCAGCTGGGCGAGATGGTCTCCTCCGAGGCACTGCTGGACGAGTGGTCCGTGGACCTGTGGCGACGGCTGCAGCAGGGCGAGGTGGCCGTGCCGGAAGCGCCCGCGTCGCTGGCCGCGCTGCGTCGCCAGCTCAAGGTCTACCTGCAGCCGGGCGTCGCCTTGTGGGCGCCCGATGCCGCGGACATGGAGCGCGAGCTGCCGGCCGCCCAGGCGGATCGACTGGAGGCGTTCGCCACCGACAAGGCGAACTTCCTGCCGCGCAAGACCGCGTTGAAGAATGCGCTGCTGGCGCTGGCGCAGTGGCTGCGCGAGCGCGGCGAGCTGCCCAGGGCGTCGGCCATCGCCAACTTGCTGGGCGCTGAGAGCGATGCTGCGGATCAGCTTGCCGACGATGCGTTGTCCGCACCGGAAACGCCCGAACTGCTCGCCTTCGCCACCCGCGCCGGCCGCCTGTTCGAGTACGCCGCCAGGGCCGACGAGGTGCGCGCTTGGCAGGGCTGGCTGGCGCAGGTGCAGGCCTGGCGCGAGGAGCGCCTCGCCGCACGCGGCCAGCTCAGCTTCGACGAGCTGATCGCCCGCGTTGGCCGCGCGCTCCGGCGCGAGGACCGCGCGCTGGCCGACCGGCTGTTCGCGGCGTGGCCGGTGGCGCTGGTGGACGAGTTCCAGGACACCGACGGCCAGCAGTACGACATCCTGCGCGCGATCTACAGCGACGCGACCGGCGTGCCACGCGGGCGGCTGGTGATGATCGGCGACCCCAAGCAGGCGATCTACCGCTTCCGCGGCGGCGACATCCACACCTACCTGCGCGCCGCCGACGGCGCCGACCAGGTGCTGCGGCTGGACACCAACCACCGCTCCTCGCGCCCGCTGGTCGCGGCGCTGAACCAGTTCTACCAGGCCGCCGGCGAGGTGCTGAGCGCGGACCCGGAAGGTCGCATCCGCGTCGAGCCGGTGAAAGCCAGCGGCCGCCGCGACGGTGAGCCGTACACCGTCGACGGCGCGCCTGTGGCTCAGGCACTGCAGTTCCACGGGCAGCCGGACTGTCCGGCGTCGGTGCCCGCGCGCTCGCGCGAGGCGCTGGACGCCTGCGCGCGGCAGATCGCCGAGCTGCTGGCCTCCGGCCGCCATCGCATCGGCGATCGCGCCGTGCAGCCCGGCGACATCGCCGTGCTGCTGCCCGGCAATCAGGACGTCACCGACTTGCGTGCGCGGCTGCAGCGACTGGGCGTGCCCTGCGTGGGCGCGGGCCGTTCCAGCGTGTTCGCGCTGGACGTGGCGCGCGAGCTGCAGATCCTGCTCTACGGCATCGACCACGCCAGCGACGAGGGCGCGGTGCGCGCGGCGCTGGCGACGCGGCTGTACGGGCTGGGCTTCCACACGCTGAAGGCGCTGCGCGAACAGCCGGAAGCCTGGCTCGACTGCGAGCAGCAGTTCCAGCAGTGGCGAGCGCGCTGGCAGCGCGAAGGCGTGCTGGCAGTGGTGCGCGCGTTGATTGAGCACGCCGCGCCCGCGCTGCTGGCCGGCGACGACGGCGAGCGCATGCTCACCGACCTGCGCCACATGGGCGAACTGCTGCAGGCGCAGGCCGACCAGCTGCACGGCAGCGAGCAGTTGCTGGCCTGGTTTGCCCGCCAGCGCGAGGGCGAGGCCGCCGGTGGCGACGCGGCGGACGAGCAGCAGCTGCGCATCGAGTCCGACGCCCAGCGCGTGCGCCTGATGACCCTGCACGCCAGCAAGGGCCTGGAGTTCAACCTGGTGTTCCTGCCGCTGATGTGGGATCACATGCGCAACGCCAACGACACGCTGCCGGTGATCGACGAGCCGCTGTGCGGCCGGCGCGTGATCGGCTTCGGCAAGGCGGCCAAGGCGCAGTACGACCACGAGGGCCAGGACGAGCGCTTCCGCGTGCTCTATGTGGCGCTGACCCGCGCCGTGCATGCCTGCCACGTCTACGTGCTGCCGCCGGATCGTCCGGCGCGGGCCAACAGCGACAAGCCGGCCAGCGACCCGGAACGCGCGCCGCTGGATGTGTCGATCGAGCGCCTGCTCGCCGCGCAGGCCGCCGGCCTCGATCTGGCGACGGCGGCACCACAGCTCGGCTGGTCCGACGACGGCTGGCCGTGGCGTGGCGAACGGCTCGCGCCTGACGCCGTGGAAGAGGGCGAGCGCGTGCCGCGCCAGGAACCGCCGCCGCATCCGGACGCGCGCGTCTACAGTTTCTCCAACCTGGTCCGCGGCGCCCACGAGGGCACGCTGGAAGACGCCGCCGCCAGCGACGAGGCGCCGGCCACCGATGCGGCCGCCGAGGCGCTCGACGCGGCACTGCCCGCCGCCGAACCAGCGCCGCCGCATCCCGAGCTGCAGGCGCTGGCGGCAATCCGCGGCGCCGACATCGGCAACGCCCTGCATGCGATGTTCGAGCACCGCACCATCGGCGAGCCGATGACCCGCCAGCTCGGCCTGATCGACCGAGAGCTCGGCGACGCCGGCGTGCCGCTCGACGAGCGCGAGCGCCCGGCGCTGATCGAGCGGATCGCGCGGCGGCTGCAGGCGAACCTGGAGGCCGAGCTGCTGCCCGGCCTGCGGCTCGGCGACGTGCCGCCGCAGCGCCAGCTGGCCGAGATGGAGTTCCACTACCAGCTCGACGGCGCCACCATCGCCGCGCTGCGCGAGGCCTGCGCGCGCCACGGCGATCCGACGCTGGTGCCGTTCACCGCGGTCAACCAGCTGCGCGGCCGGATGACCGGCAAGATCGACCTGATCCTCGAACACGACGAACGCTTCCACGTGCTCGACTACAAGAGCAACTACCTCGGCGACCATCTGGACGGCTATACGCCCGACGCGCTGCGCGTGGCGATGGACGACCACCAGTACCGCTTCCAGGCGCTGCTCTACACCGTGGCGTTGGACCGCATGCTGCGCCAGCGCCAGCCGGGCTACCGCCGCGACCGGCACCTGGGCGAGGCGATCTACCTGTTCGTGCGTGCGGTGGGGCTGGCGCCGCGCTCCGGCATCTGGCGCCACCGCTTCGACGATGCGCTGGTCGAGGCCGCCGACGCGGCGCTGGCCGGGCGCCTCGAAGGAGCCGCCGCATGAGCGCCTACCGCTTCGTGCCCTCGCCGCTGGAGCCGACGGCCGACGCGCCGTGGCGCCCGCTCGACCGCGCCGTCCTGCGCTGGACGCTGGGCCACGGCGGCTCGCCGCTGCTGGCGAAGATGGCCGCCTGGGCCAGCTACGCCGACGGCGAGGGCGACACCGCGCTGCCGTTGTCCGGCGATGGCCCGGGTCGCCACGGCATGCCTCGGCCTGACGCCGAGGCGCTGGCCGCGCTGCGCGCCGAGCCGCTGGTCGGCGACGGTCGCGTGCCGACGCCGTACGTGATCGATGCGGAAGACCGCTTCTACCTCTGGCGCAACCACGCGCACGAGGTGGCGGTGGCGAACGCGGTGCGCGCGCGGCGCGCGGCGGCCGAGCCCGTGGCCGTTGACGAGGCGCTGCTCGACACCCTGTTCCACGGCGACCGCTCGGACGCCGTGCAGCGCCAGCGCGAGGCGGTGGCCGCGGTCGCCGGCCGCCGGCTGTTCGTGCTCACCGGCGGCCCCGGCACCGGCAAGACCACCACCGTGCTGCGCATGCTGCTGGCGCTGCAGCGCCAGGCGGCGGGCGCCACGCTGGCGATCCAGGTCGCCGCGCCCACCGGCAAGGCGGCGCAGCGGCTGGTGCAGTCGCTGCGGCAGGGCAAGCAGGCGCTGGCCGCACGGCTCGACGACCGCTGGAGCACCGCGCTGGCGGCGATTCCCGATGCCGAGGCGCGGACCCTGCATCGCCTGCTCGGCTACGACCCGCGCCGCAACCGCTTCACCCGCGATGCGGCGCATCCGCTGGCCGCCGACGTGGTGGTGGTGGACGAGGCCTCCATGGTCGACCTGGCGATGCTGCGCGCCCTGCTCGACGCGGTGCGGCCGCACGCCACCCTGGTGCTGGTGGGCGATGCCGACCAGCTCACCTCGGTCGCCGCCGGCTCGGTGCTGATGGATCTGGTCAGCGCGTTCGAGACCGATCCGCGTGGTGACCTGGTGCGACTGGAGCACAGCTTCCGTGCCGAGCGGCAGCTGGTGCCGATCAACCGGGCCGTGCGCGCAGGCGACGGGCATGCGCTGCGCGAGGCGATGGCCGCCGCCGGCGACGATGCACGCTGGCGCGAAGTGGCCGATGCCGCGGCGCTGCGCCGCGCGCTGGCCGGCTGGTGCGATGCCGTGGCCGCGCTGCCGATTCGTCCCGCGCTGCCGCCGCGCGAGGAGGACTACACCGAGGCGCGGGCCGCGGTGGCCGTGCAGGCACTGCGCGCGCTGGCGCAACGGCAATTGCTGTCGGCGCTGCGCGAAGACGCCTTCGGCGCGCTCGCGCTCAATGGCTGGATCGAGCAGCGCCTGAAGCAGCTCTGGGGCGTGCCGCCGGACCGCCACTGGCACGCCGGTCGCGCCGTGCTGGTGACTCGCAACGACTATGCCGCGCGGCTGTACAACGGCGACGTCGGCCTGTGCCTGGCCGAGCCGGACGGCTCGCTGCGGGTGTGGTTCGAGACGGTGGACGAGCACGGCCGCGCCACCGCCCGCAGCTTCGCCCCCGGCACGCTGCCGCCGCACGAGGGCGGCTTCGCCATCACCGTGCACAAGAGCCAGGGCTCCGAGTACGACCTGGCCGCCGTGCTGCTGCCTCCCGATCCCGGACACCGCCTGCTGTCACGCCAGCTGCTCTACACCGGCCTGTCGCGGGCCAAGCGACAGGTCGAGCTGTGGGGTACGGCGGAGGCCATCGCGGCCGCGCTGGATCGGCCGGTCCAGCGCGCCGGCGGGCTGGCGGCGCGGCTGCTGGGCGGGCGCTGAGTCGCGCTCAGCGCGCGGGGCCGGTCGCGGCGTCGGTGCTGATCGGCAGCGCCGGTGCGGCGCAGGCATTGCCGCCGCCGTCGATCTGCTGCGCGAGGTTGTAGAGGATCCGCGCATCCTCGGCGTCCAGCGTCTCGCCCTGCATCGCGCGGAAGTGGTGGTGGAACGCCCGCACGGCCGCCGGTCGATCCTCCAGCGGGTAGCCGACCACGGCCAGCGCCATCCACGGGTCGAAGCCGGCCGGCGGGGCGCACAGCGGTCCCTGCGGCCACCGTCCGAAGCCGGCCCGGGCCAGCTCGCCCCAGGGGAAGGCCGGGCCGGGATCGTCCTTGCGTGTGGGCGCCAGGTCCTCGTGGCCGATGATCTGCGTGGGCGGGATGTGCAAGCGCGTGGTGAGGTCGCCGAGCAGGCGCAGCAGGCTGTCGATCAGCGGCTGGCTGAAGGGCTCGTGGCCGTTGTTGTCCAGCTCGATGCCGATGGACGCGGAGTTGAGGTCGCTGAGGGGGCCCCAGTGTCCGGCCCCGGCGTGCCACGCGCGCAGACGGTCGCTCACCAGCTGGTAGATGTGACCGTTCCTGCCGATCAGGTAGTGCGCGCTGACCGGGCCGCTGCCGTTGCCGCTACGCAGGATCGCCAGCGCACGGGCCGCCGAGTCCGTCTGGGTGTAGTGCAGCACCACCAGCTGCGCCCGGCGCGCGTCGTGGTTGGGCGAGGGGGCCCAGGTGGCGAGCGGGTTGCGTGCCGGCGCGTGGGCGCAGGCGGCGAGCAGGGCCAGTGCCGCGATCAGCGCGAGTCCGCGGGCGGCGCGCCGGGTTGCACTCATCTCCGCGATCCCGGCCGTGGCGAAGCCCGCCCCATCTTCAGAGCTTGCGCGCCACATTCGATGTCCGCGCCGAGTTCCAGCCGTCGACCAGGCCGCTGAGCAGCGGTCCCAGGTTGCCCGAAAGGAACAGCAGCAGTGCCGCCGCGACCAGCCAGCCGCGGCGATGGCGCCGGTAGCCGAGTACCAGCAGCACGAAGCCGCCGAGCGTAAGCGCGATTTCCAGCATGTCCATGGCACGGATCCCTGTGGGGTGGTCCCGCCAGCATGCCGGCACCGGTTCCACTGGCGCAAACCCCGACGAGGACGGCCCGCGCCTGCACGGGCGGCCGCAGGCTGGCTATCATGGCCGTTCGACACTTTCGGCCGTGCGGCATTTCCCATGCTCCTGATGATCGACAACTACGACAGCTTCACTTTCAACCTCGTGCAGTACCTGGGCGAGCTGGGGCAGGAGGTGAAGGTGGTGCGCAACGACGCGCTGGACGTGTCCGCGATCCGCGCGCTGAAGCCGTCGCACATCATGATCTCGCCCGGGCCGGGCACGCCGGACGATGCCGGCGTGTCGCTGGCGGTCCTGCGCGAGATGGCCGGCGAGCTGCCGATCTTCGGCGTGTGCCTCGGCCACCAGGCGATCGGCCAGGCGTTCGGCGGCAAGGTGATCCGCGCCAAGCAGATCATGCACGGCAAGACCTCGCCGGTGCACCATCGCGGGCAGGGCGTGTTTGCCGGGCTGCCCGATCCGTTCGAGGCGACCCGCTACCACTCGCTGGTGGTCGAGCAGGATTCGTTGCCCGATTGCCTGGAAGTGACCGCCTGGACCGAGAACGCCGACGGCTCGATCGACGAGATCATGGGCCTGCGCCACAAGACCCTGCCGGTGGAGGGCGTGCAGTTCCATCCGGAGTCCATCCTCACCCAGCACGGCCACGCCATGCTGGCCAACTTCCTCGGCCTGCCGGCGCGGAAGCTCGCCGCATGACGCCGCGCGCCATCCACATCACGCCGCAGGAGGCGCTGCAGCGCACGATCGAGCACCGCGAGATCTTCCACGACGAGATGATCGCGCTGATGCGCCAGATCATGCGCGGCGAGGTGAGCCCGCTGATGACCGCGGCGATCATCACCGGCCTGCGCGTGAAGAAGGAAACCATCGGCGAGATCACCGGCGCGGCGCGCGTGATGCGCGAGCTGTCGGCCAAGGTGGACGCCCCGCCGCACGACCACTTCGTCGACATCGTGGGCACCGGCGGTGACGGCGCGTCGAGCTTCAACATCTCCACCGCCTCGATGTTCGTGGCCGCGGCGGCCGGTGCGCGCGTGGCCAAGCACGGCGGGCGCAGCGTGTCGTCCAAGTCCGGCAGCGCCGACGTGCTGGAGGCGCTCGGTGCCTCGATCGACCTCGGTCCCGGGCAGGTCGCCGACTGCATGGCCGAGACCGACATCGGCTTCATGTTCGCGCCCAACCACCATCCGGCGATGAAGGTGGTTGCACCGGTGCGCAAGGAGATGGGCGTGCGCACCCTGTTCAACATCCTCGGGCCACTCACCAACCCGGCCGGCGCGCCGAACATCCTGATGGGCGTGTTCCACCCCGACCTGGTCGGCATCCAGATCCGCGTGCTGCAGCAGCTCGGCGCGCGTCACGCGATGGTCGTGTGGGGCCGCGACGGCATGGACGAGATCTCGCTGGGCGCGGCTACCCTGGTCGGCGAGCTGCGCCACGGCGAGGTGCGCGAATACGAGATCGAGCCCGAGGACTTTGGCCTGGCCATGGCCTCCAGCCGCAACCTGCGGGTGGAGAGCGTGGCCGAATCGCGCGGCATGCTGGAAGACGCCCTGGATGGCCGCCACGGCATCGCCCACGACATCGTGTGCCTGAACGCCGGCGCGGCGCTGTACGCCGCCGACGTGGTGGACAGCATCGATGACGGCATCACGCGGGCCCGCGACACCATCGCCAGCGGCGCCGCCCGTGCGAAAATGCAGCAGTTCGTCTCCACCACCCGACGTCTCGCCGGCACCTGACGCCCCCAGCGGGCGCGGTGCCCCGTCCGACTGCCGTCCCCGCGGCGCCCAACGACACCACGACCATGGCCGACATCCTGCAACGCATCCTCGCCCGCAAGACGGAAGAAATCGCCGAGCGCAGCGCCCAGCTGCCGCTTGACGAGCTGGCCGCCCGCGTGGCCGACATGCCCGGCACGCGCGGCTTCGCTGCTGCGCTCGAGGCGAAGATCGACGCCGGCCTGCCGGCGGTGATCGCCGAAGTGAAGAAAGCCAGCCCGAGCAAGGGCGTGATCCGCGCCGACTTCGACCCCGGCGCGATTGCCCGCAGCTACGAGGCCGCCGGCGCGGCGTGCCTGTCGGTGCTGACCGACAAGGACTTCTTCCAGGGCAGCGAGGAGTTCCTGCGCCAGGCGCGCGCGGCCTGCTCGCTGCCGATCCTGCGCAAGGACTTCGTGATCGATCCCTACCAGGTGTACGAGGCGCGGGCGATCGGCGCCGACTGCATCCTGCTGATCGTCTCCGCGCTGGGCGATGCCGAGCTGATGAACCTGTCGCTGCTGGCCGCCGAGCTGGATCTGGACGTGCTGTGCGAGGTGCACGACGCCGAGGAGCTGGAGCGTGCCCAGGCGCTGCCGGTGCCGATGATCGGCGTGAACAACCGCAACCTGCGAACCTTCGAGACCACGCTGGAGACCACGCTGGAGCTGCAGCCGCTGGTGGAGTACGACCGCATCCTGGTGGCCGAATCCGGCATCCACACGCCCGGGCACGTGCGGCAGCTGCGCGAGGCCGGCGTGCACGCCTTTCTGGTCGGCGAGGCGTTCATGCGGGCCGTGGATCCGGGCACCGAGCTGAAGCGCCTGTTCGAGTCGGAGTGACCGGGATGGATCCTCTCGGGGCGGCGACGTGCGATGACGCGGCGCCGGCGGCGCCTGCGCCGCGCGTCGTGCTGTTCGATCTCGACGGGGTGATCACCGTGGCCGACACGTTCGCGCTGTTCATGCGCGAGCGCTACGCGGGCATCGGCCGCAAGCTGCTGCTGGTGCCGGCACTGCCGTGGCTGGTGCTGGTACGGCCGCTCTCGTGGCGGCTGGCGGTGCGCACCCTGGTGCACGTGGGCCTGCTCGGCCTCGGCGAGCGGCGCTATCGCGAGGCGGCACTGGATTTCGCCGGCCGGCTGGTGCGCCGTCCGAAGCAGTTCCAGCGCGACGCGCTGCTGGCCCTGCGCCGTCACCAGGCCGGCGGTGACCGGGTGATCGTGGTCACCGGCTGCGAGCGGATCCTGGCCCGTGGCCTGCTCGACGAGCTGGGCCTGCGCGATGTGGAGCTGGTCGCCTCGGAGCTGGTGCCGGGCTGGCTCGGCATGCGGATGCGGCGCCACAACGTCGGCCCGTCCAAGCCGCGTGCGCTGGTCGAGGCCGGCGTGGCCCGCTGGCAGCGCGCCTACGGTGATTCGGCGCTCGACATACCGATGCTCAAGGGGGCGGCCGAGCCGGTGCTGGTGAACGCACCGCCCAAGCTGTGCAAACAGGTGGAGCGCGCGCTGGGCCGAAGCGTGGAACGGGTGGCCTGGTACTGAGACAAGATAAAGAGCGGCGCCCGGGCGCCGCTCGTTCCATCCGTCGCCTTGCCGGGCCGGCTCAGCGGGTGCCCAGCACCACGATGGTCTTGCCGGACACGGTGATCATGCCCTGCTCTTCGAGCTGCTTGAGCACGCGGCCGACCATTTCGCGCGAGCAACCCACGATGCGGCTGACCTCCTGGCGGGAGATGCGGATCTGGGTGCCGTCCGGGTGGGTCATCGCGTCCGGCTCCTGGCACAGGTCCAGCAGGGTGCGCGAGATCCGGTTGGTGACGTCCATGAACGCCATGCGGCTGACCTGGCGCGAGGTGCGCAGCAGGCGGTTGGTCAGTTGGGCGCCGATCGCGAAGAGGATCTTCGGGCATTCCTCGCGCAGCTGGCCCTCCATCAGCTGGAACAGGCGCTCGTAGCTGATCTCGGCCATCTCGCACGGGGTGCGGGTGCGCACCATCGACTCGCGCTGGGCCTGCTCGACGAACAGGCCCATCTCGCCGATGAACTGGCCGCGGCTGATGTAGGCGAGGATCAGTTCGCGCCCCTGCTCGTCCTCGGTGCACACGGCCAGCGAGCCGTCGATGACGTAGTACAGGGTGTTGGCCGGATCGCCCGGGCGGATGATCGCGGTCTTGCCCGGGTATCGCCGGCGGTGGCACAGCGCCAGGAAGCGCTCCATCGAAGCCGGGTCCGGGGCGAAGCCCAGAGGCGCCTGGGACCGCTCGAATGCTTGCTGCAGTTGGTATTTGAGTTGCGCCACGGTGTTTCCCGCTGTCTGAGGTTCATGGGCAGGACCCCGGTTCGGCGGGCCTGACCGGCATGAGCGTACGCGTTTATCCCCTGTGGCGCCGCATTATGGCAAACCGCGGCGGGAACGCGCACTTTCCGTTTCGGCGGCTTTTACCCCATACTTGGCGGTCTTCCAGCACCGATGACGTGTCGCGCGTCGGTCACAAGGGTCGCGGAAGCTAGCTGTTTTCGTGTCGTACCATCCAGCGGGGACCCTTGTCGCTAACCCGCCTCTGCTGCTGGCCGCCGCGCGGCCATGGAGAGTTGCCGTGGTGAAACCACTCCCGCGCCTGCGCCTGCAGGGCTTCAACAACCTGACCAAGGCCCTGAGCTTCAATATCTACGACATCTGCTACGCGGTGTCCGAAGAGCAGCGCCAGCGCTACATCGAGTATATCGACGAGCAGTACGACGCCGATCGCCTGACCCAGATCCTCACCGACGTGGCGGAGATCATCGGCGCGAACATCCTCAACATCGCGCGCCAGGACTACGACCCGCAGGGCGCCTCGGTCACCATCCTCATCTCCGAGGAGCCGGTGGTGGAGAAGCTCGGGCGCGACACCATCTCCGGTGCCGTCGTCGCGCACATGGACAAGAGCCACATCACCGTCCACACCTACCCGGAAACGCATCCGCACAACGGCATCGCGACGTTCCGTGCGGACATCGACGTGGCCACCTGCGGCGTGATCTCGCCGCTGAAGGCGCTGAACTACCTGATCGACAGCTTCGAGTCGGACATCGTCATCGCCGACTACCGCGTGCGCGGCTTCACCCGCGACGTGAAGGGCAAGAAGCACTTCATCGACCACAAGATCAACTCGGTGCAGGACTACCTGGCCCGCCACATCCGCCAGAAGTACGAGATGTTCGACGTCAACGTGTACCAGGAAAACATGTTCCACACGAAGATGCACATCAAGGACTTCGACCTGGACACCTACCTGTTCGAGGCCCACGCCGACGACCTCTCGTTCAAGGAGCGCCAGCGCATCGAGTCGCTGCTGCGACGCGAGATCGAGGAGCTCTTCCACGGCCGCAACCTGATGTGAAAAAGACCCGCCGCGAGGCGGGTTTTTCATGTCTGGGGCGTCTCGCGATGGGGCGCCGCGTCGCTGGCTCCAGCCGCGGCCGGCGGGCGCGCGCGCGGCGCTGCCGGCTCCGTCGCGGCCGGCCTAGATGCGGTAGGCGACCTTCTTCATCAGCAGCGAGGTCAGCTGCATCAGCGGCGGGATCGGGAAGGGCAGCTCGATGCCGCCCCGCGCGGCCGCCTCCTCGCCGTGGCGGATCTCGTCCGCCTGCATCTGGCGCAGCACCGCCCGCGAGCGCTCGTCGGCGTCCGGCAGGGTCTCCAGGTGTTCGGCCAGGTGCGCCTCCACCTGCCGCTCGGTCTCCACCACGAAGCCCAGGCTCACCGCATCCCCGGCCAGCGCGGCCGCGGCGCCCATCGCGTAGCTGCCCGCGTACCACAGCGGGTTGAGCAGGCTGGGGCGGCTGTCCAGTTCACGCAGGCGCTCGGCGCACCAGGCCAGATGGTCGGTTTCCTCGGCGGCAGCATGCACGAGGTGCTGGCGGGTTTCCTCGGAGCGGGCGAGGGCGGCCTGGCCGTCGTACAGCGCCTGGGCGCAGACTTCGCCGGTGTGGTTGATGCGCATCAGTCCGGCGGCATGACGCCGTTCGTCCCGGTCCAGCTCGGCATCGACAATGCCGCGCGCCGGCGTGGGGCGGCCGGCCTCAGGTGCACCGGCCACCGTCTCCAGCGCGCGTTCGAAGCCCGCGATCAGGCGGTCCAGGGGCGTCAGGTGGCGTACCGTCATGGGCAATCCTCGGAAAGTTCGGCGGTCCCGGCTATTGGACGACATGCCGCCGGTGCGGCCAAGCGGCACATGGTCGCCCGGTCGCGTCTTGCCGGGTCCGGGGGCTTTTCAATGCAAGGGGGTGTCGTGCTATCCTTTCCGGCTCGCAGCTCACGACCAGTGGGCTTGTGCAGAGGATGAAAGCTCGGCTATCATCCCGCACCTTTGTTTGACCCGATTCCCTCACCGCCTCCTCGGCGGCCTACAGGTATCCCGAAATGAAAACGTTCAGCGCCAAGCCGGAAAGCGTCAAGCGCGACTGGTTCGTGATCGACGCGACGGACAAGACGCTCGGTCGTCTGTCTACCGAGATTGCGCGCCGCCTGCGCGGCAAGCACAAGCCGGAGTTCACCCCGCACGTCGATACCGGCGACTACATCGTCGTGGTCAACGCGGAGAAGGTGGCCGTCACCGGCGCGAAGCTGGACGACAAGATGTATCACCGTTTCACCGGCTACGTCGGCAACCTGAAGAGCACCAATCTGCGTGATCTTCTGGCGACCCATCCGGAGCGCGTGATCGAGATCGCGGTCAAGGGCATGCTGCCGAAGAACCCGCTGGGCCGCGCGATGTACCGCAAGCTCAAGGTGTACGGCGGCGCCGAGCACCCGCACACCGCACAGCAGCCGCAGGCGCTGGAAATCTAAGGAACCCTCATGGCGATTCAGCAGAATTACGGCACCGGCCGTCGCAAGACCTCCGCCGCCCGCGTGTTCCTGCGCAAGGGCAGTGGTGCGATCACGGTGAACGGCAAGACCCTCGACCAGTTCTTCGGTCGCGAGACCTCGCGCATGATCGTGCGCCAGCCGCTCGAACTGACCCAGAACACCGACAAGTTCGACATCACCGTCACCGTCGCCGGCGGCGGCATCACCGGCCAGGCCGGTGCGATCCGCCTGGGCATTGCCCGCGCGCTGGTGGAGTACGACGAGGCCCTGAAGCAGCCGTTGCGCAAGGCCGGTTTCGTGACCCGTGATGCACGCGAGGTCGAGCGCAAGAAGATCGGTCTGCACAAGGCACGTCGCGCCACGCAGTTCTCGAAGCGCTAAACTAGCTTCATAGCCCCGTCGCCAAGCGGTAAGGCACCTGACTCTGACTCAGGCATTCGGAGGTTCGAATCCTTCCGGGGCTGCCAAACACCAGGAAACCCGCCGCAAGGCGGGTTTCTTGCGTCTGGCCGGGAATTTTTCCGCGCGCCTGACGCTGTCCGGGTCGGGTTGCCCCGGCGCTACGTCTCGGGGCCGCCTTCGTCCAGGCCGTACAGCTGCCCGGCGATGCGCAGCAGCTCCGCGTCGCCGGAAAGCGCCGCCTCGCGCAGGTGCGCGCTGGGCTGGTGCAGCAGCTTGTTGGTGAGGGTGTGGGCGAGGAAGGCCAGCGCTTCGTCGGCGCCCTTGCCGTGGGCGAGCATGGCGCGCGCCTTGCCCAGCACCTCGTCGCGCTGGCGTTCGGCCCGCTCGCGCAGCTCCTGCACCGGGTTGTGCAGGGTGAGCGCCTGGCGCCAGGCCATGTAGCGATCCACCTGCAGGTCGATGATGGCGTCGGCCTCGCGCGCGGCGGCAGCGCGCGAACGGCGGTTGTCGTCGATCACCTGCTGCAGGTCGTCGATGCCGTAGAGGTAGACGTC
>JAGWVM010000092.1 GCA_018970895.1 Lysobacteraceae bacterium
GCGCTGCTGCGCCTGAACACCGATCCGCACGCCCCGGCCTCGCTGCGCGCGATCGGCGCGCCGTCGAACATGGCGGCCTTCGCGGCGGCGTTCCAGTGCAAGCCGAGCGATCCGATGGTCCGCTCCGGCGACCAGCAGGTGAAGATCTGGTAAGTCCTTGCCGGGCCGTCTACCGGTCCGGTTGAACCGCAAGGCCCCGTGCTCCGGCACGGGGCCTTTTTCATGTCTGTCGTACAAACATTGTTGCAAATCATTCTCATTTCTATACCATGACCGCATCCGCGCCCAGCCCGCTTCCCACGGTAGCCAGCGCACCACCCGATCCCGGATTCCGGCGCCGCCACTGGCGGCACCGGACGGTGGCGCCTTGCCCACATCCGCCACCGGACCGGCGAACCGAAGCAACAAGGACATCGGCATGGCTTTCATCACCGCGCGCAAGCACACCCTTCCCACCACCGCCGCCCTGCTCGCCGGCATCGCCGTCGCCCAGACCGCAGGTGCCGTCGACATGGACACCGACGCGCAGATCGCCCAGGCCCGCACCCTGCCCGGCCTCAAGGTCAAGGCCAACCGCGCGCCGGACTATCGCGTCGATACGCTGTCTTCGCCCAAGTTCACCCAGCCGCTGCTGGACACACCACAGACCATCACCGTGATCAGCAAGGAGCTGCTGCAGGAACAGGGCGCGACCACGCTGACCGAAGCGCTGCGCAACAGCCCCGGCGTCGGCACGTTCTACGTCGGCGAGAACGGCTCGACCAGCACCGGCGACGCCATCTACATGCGCGGCTTCGACACCTCCAGCAGCATCTTCGTGGACGGCGTGCGCGACCTCGGCTCGATCTCGCGCGACGTGTTCAACATCGAGCAGGTCGAAGTCACCAAGGGACCGGACGGCACCGAGTACGGCCGCACCGCCCCCACCGGCGCGGTCAACCTGGTCAGCAAGCAGCCGGAGCTGGGCCACGGCGTGACGGCCTCGGTCTCCTACGGCAGCGGCCAGCACAAGCGCAGCACTGCCGACTGGAACCAGCAGACCGGCGAGCATTCGGCCTTCCGCCTCAACGTGATGGGCCAGAACAGCGGCGTGCCGGGCCGCGACCGGGTGAAGAACGACCGCTGGGGCGTGGCCCCCTCGCTGGCCTTCGGCATCGGCACCCCGACCCGCGTCTACCTCGATGCGCTGCACGTGAAGCAGACCAACGTGCCGGATGGCGGCGTCTCCACCATCGGCCTGCCCGGCTACACCAGCCCGGATCCGTCCCGGCCCTACATCGGCGACGCACCGAAGGTCGATCCGGGCAATTTCTACGGCACCTCGCAGGACCACGACGACGTCGCCGCGGACATGTTCACCGCGATCGTTCAGCACGATGTCTCGACGGATGTCGCGCTGAGCAACACCACCCGCTGGGGCCGCACCCGCCAGGACTACCTGCTGACCTCGTTCATGGCCTCGGCGGCCCACCTGCTGACCCCCGACCCGGCCGATCCGTCGACCTGGACGGTCGCCCGCAGCAACCCGACGTTCAAGCACCAGGCCAACCGCATCCTGGCGAACCAGACCAATCTGTCAGCGCACTTCGACGGCGACACCGTGACGCAGGACCTCAGCGCCGGCGTCGAGCTGTCGCAGGAAAAGGCCACCACGATCGGCATCGCCACGATCGACGGCAGCGCCTGGCCGGCGGCGAATCTCTACCACCCGGACTCCAGCGTCGGCGGCCTGCTGTACGCACGCAACGGCGCCTACAGCTCGGGCAAGACCGACACCGTGGCCGCCTACCTGTTCGACACGCTGAAGTTCGGCCGGCACTGGCAGGTGAACGCCGGGGCACGGCTGGACCGCTACACCACCGACTTCTCCAGCATGGTGGTCTGCGGCGGACGCCGCGGCCCGGCCTGCGGCAGCCTGCCGGCGGGCAGCGTGGTGCCCGGCGTGGATGCCCGCAAACGCGGCACCCTGCCCAACTACAAGCTGGGCGTGCTGTACAAGCCGACGGCCAACAGCAGCATCTACCTCAACCTGGCGCAGTCGCAGGAGCCGCCAGGTGGCAGCACGCTCACCCTGAGCGACTCGGCCAACAGCCTGGACAACCCCGACCTCGACCCGCAGAAGGCCCGCACGATCGAACTGGGCAGCAAGTGGAACCTGCTCGACAGCCGCCTGCGGGTCACCGGTGCGCTGTACCGCACCACGGTCAGCAACGAGCTGGTGCAGGATCCGGTCGATACCTCGGTCTACTACCAGATCGGCAAGAAGCGGGTACAGGGCGTCGAGCTGACCGCGGTCGGCGAGATCACCAGGAACTGGGCGGTCAGCGCCGGCCTCACCACGATGGACGCGACCGTGCAGAACGGCACCGCGGTGGCCGAGGACGGCTCCGATGCGCTGGCCTACACCCCGAAAAGGGCGTTCACCGCCTGGAGCACCTACCACCTCCCCTTCGGCCTGACCGTCGGCGGCGGCGCGCGCTACTCGGGCAAGCTCAAGCGCGGCAGCGACGGCGCGATCGGCACGCCGGCCTACACCGATGCGTACTGGGTGGTCGATGCGATGGCCAGCTATCCGGTCAACAAGCACCTCGACCTGCAGCTGAACGTCTACAACCTGTTCGACCGTCGCTACGTCGCGGCGATCAACAAGAGCGGCTACCGCTACACGCCGGGCACCCCGCGCTCGGCGATGCTGACCGTCAACTTCCGCTTCTGACGACTGCCCGGAAACCTCGATCATGCTGCTGCACATTCCCGGCGTACTCTCCGCGGACCAGCTCGCGCGGATCCGCAGCGCGCTCGACGTGGCCGACTGGACCGACGGTCGCGAAACCGTCGGCGCCCAGGGCGCGAAGGTCAAACGCAACGAGCAGTTGCCGGACGCCTCGCCGCTGCGCCATGAACTGGGCGCCATCGTGCAGGCGGCGCTGGGGCGGCATCCGCTGTTCCACGCCGCCGCGCTGCCGGCACGCCAGCTGCCACCGCGCTTCAACCGCTACCGGGGTGGCGGCGAATACGGCTTTCATGTCGACGGCGCGGTGATGGCGCTGGCCGACGGCAGCCCGTTGCGCAGCGACGTGTCCTGCACGGTGTTCCTCAGCGCGCCGGAGGAGTACGACTGCGGCGAGCTGGTCGTCTCCGACACCTACGGCGACCACACGGTGAAGCTGCCGGCCGGGGACGCGATCCTGTACCCGTCCAGCAGCCTGCACCGGGTCACCCCGGTCACCCGCGGCGCGCGGCTGGCGGCCTTCTTCTGGATCCAGAGCCTGGTCCGCGACCTGGCGCACCGGCGCACCCTGCTGGAGCTGGACCAGGCGATTTCGCGACTGCGCGCGGCCGGCGGCGACGAGTCCGCGGTGCTGCAGCTCACCGGCGTCTACCACAACCTGCTGCGCGAATGGGCGGAGCCCTAGCGGCGCACCGATCGGCGGCACCCGCGCATTCCGCTGTTCCCTGCGCGCGGCAAGGGGCGGATAATCGACGCCCTTTATCGATGCGCGGTTTCTCAATGTTCGTACCTGGTCAACGCTGGATCTCCACCGCCGAGCCGGAGCTCGGCCTCGGCACCGTGCTGCGCGTCCAGGGACGCAGCGTGCAGGTGCTGTTCGCCAAGGCCGGCGTGCTCAGGCCCTATGCGATGGAGTCCGCGCCGCTGGTCCGCGCCGAATTCCGTCCCGGCCAGCGCATCGCCGGCAAGGGCATCTCGTTCCTGGTCGAGCGCGTGGACGTGCGCGAAGGCCTGCTGGTGTACCGCGGCGAGGGTCGCGAGATGGAGGAGGGCCAGCTCGACGACGAGCAGGCCGTGAGCCAGGCCGACGACCGCCTGATCGGTGGGCGCACCGATCCGGTATCGCATTTCGAGCTGCGGCTGGACGCGCTGCGCCGCCGCGCCGAGGCGCGCCGCTCGCCCAGCTGGGGCCTCGGTGCCGCCCGCATCGGGCTGGTGCCGCACCAGCTGCGCGTGGCCGGCATCGCCTCTGCGCGTCGTCCGCCCCGCGTGCTGCTGGCCGACGAGGTGGGCCTGGGCAAAACCATCGAGGCCGGCATGATCCTCGCCCGCCAGCTCGCCACCGGCCGCGCCGCGCGCGCGCTGGTGCTGCTGCCGGATACGCTGGTGTACCAGTGGTTCGTGGAGCTGCTGCGCCGCTTCAACCTCAGCTTCGCGATCTACGACGAGGAGCGCTGCGAGGCGCTGGAGCAGTCCGAGCCGGGCAGCAACCCGTTCGAGGACGAGCAGCTGGTGATCGCCGACTTCGCCTTCCTCGCCGCTTCGCCCAAGCGCGCGCAGCAACTGCTCGACGCCGGCTGGGACCTGCTGGTGGTCGACGAGGCGCACCACCTGGAGTGGACGCCGGAAGCGGCCAGCCCGCGCTACACCCTGGTCGAGCAGCTGGCGGCGAAGACGCCCGGCGTGATCCTGCTCACCGCCACCCCCGAGCAGCTCGGCCGCAGCGGCCACTTTGCCCGCCTGCGCCTGCTCGACCCGCAGCGTTACAGCGACCTGGACGCCTACCTGGCCGAATCGGACGGCTACCAGGCACTGTCGCAGGTGGCCGACCGGCTCACCCACGGCCGGCCGCTCACCGTGGAGGACCGCAGCCTGCTGGCCAGCGTGCTGGCGGACGATGCCGAGCTCACCGGCAAGCTGGCCGAGACGGTGGCGCCCGAACACGCCCGCGCCATCCTCGCCGCCCTGATCGACCGCCACGGTACCGGTCGCGCGATGTTCCGCAACCGGCGGGCCGGCATCGGCGGCTTCCCCCAGCGCCTCCCGGCCTGGCACCTGCTCGATGCCGGCGAGCTCGACGACCGCCGCCGCCAGGCACTGCTGGCCGAGTTCCACGCCGACATCCAGCAGCCGGCGCCCGCGCTCACGCTGGACTACGCCGAGGATCCGCGGCTGCAGGCGCTGGTCGACCTGCTCGAGGCGCATCCGCAGGCCAAGTTCCTGCTGATCTGCCGCAGCCAGGCCAAGGTGCTGGCGCTGGAGGAAGCCCTGCGCACCCGCACCGGCGCCGGCATCGCCCGCTTCCACGAGGGCCTCGGCATCGTGCAGCGCGACCGCAACGCGGCGTTCTTCGCCCAGCCGGACGGCGCGCGCCTGCTGCTGTGCTCGGAGATCGGCTCGGAAGGCCGCAACTTCCAGTTCGCCCACCACCTGGTGCTGTGGGACCTGCCGCTGGACCCGGACCTGCTCGAGCAGCGCATCGGCCGCCTCGACCGCATCGGCCAGCGCAGCGACATCACCATCCACGTGCTCGCCGTGGAAGGCAGCGCGCAGCACGTGCTGGCGCGCTGGTACGACGAAGGCCTGGACGCCTTCCGCGTCAGCCCGTCCGACGGCCGCGAGCTGCTGCGCCGCTATGGCGACCCGCTGGCCCGGCTGGCCGACGAGCACGCGCGCAGCGCCGACGGCCGCGACCAGGAACTGGACGTACTCGTCGCCGAGACCCGCGCCACCCACGAGGAACTCGCCGCGCTGATCCGCGAGGGTCGCGACCATCTGCTGGAACTGGCCGCCAGCCGCGACCTGCACGCCGAGGAACTGGCCCAGGCGTTCCGTCGCGAGGACATCGATCCGGCCCGCGACGCCTTCATCCAGAGCCTGCTCGAGCAGTTCGGCATCCACGCCGAGGAGCTGGGGCCGAAGGTGCTGCTGCTCGACCCGCAGTACCTGTCCACCGACGCCCTGCCCGGCTTCGCCGACGGCCCGGTCTCGGTGACCTTCGACCGCGATACCGCGCTGGCCCGCGAGGAACTGCCGCTGATGCGACTGGACCATCCGCTGGTGCTCGGCGCGATGGACCTTGTGGTGTCCGGCGAACAGGGCAACGCCGCCTTCATGGTGGACGACGCGCTGGGACCGCGCAGCGCGCTGCTGCAGGCGGTGTATGTGCTCGAGTGCGTCGCCGACCGCACGCTGGACGCCGAGCGCTTCCTGCCGGTGATGCCGCTGCTGGTTACGGTCGACACGCGGCTGGCCGAGCGGCCCGACTTCCAGCCCAGCGAGATCGCGCTGCGCAGGGCCGTCGACCGGACCATCGAGGTAGCGCGCTACCGCAAGTTCCTCAACAAGCTGGTGCCGCCGATGCTGGAGAAGGCCGAAGCCGTCGCCACTGCGCAGGCGCAGGAACGGGTGGCCGAGGCCACCGCGCTGGCCGGCGAGACGCTGGACGCCGACCTGGCCCGGCTGCAGGCGCTGCGGTCGGTGAACCCATCGGTCAGCGCCGCCGAGATCGCGCTGGTGCAGGCCGAGCGCCTGGCCCTGCTCGACGCGCTGCCCAGAGCGCGCCTGCGGCTGGATGCGGTGCGCTTCGTGGTCAGCGCGGACTTCCTCGCGCTGCGCTGATCGATCCGTCCGCGCACCACGAAAAAGGCGGCCACCCGGCCGCCTTTTTCGTGTCCCGGCGAAACCTCACCACATCAGCCGTCGCCGCGGCTTGATCGGCATCTTGCCGCGCCAGTACTGGATCAGCAGCCAGCCGCCGAGCATGCCGCCGAGGTGGGCAAAATGGGCCACGCCGGGCATCCAGCCGAACACGCCGGAGAGCAGCTCCAGCCCGCCGTAGAGGATCACGAACAGCCACGCCGGCATCGGGATCGGCAGCAGGATGAAGTAGACCTTCTCGTGCGGATAGAACATGCCGAAGGCGAGCAGCAGGCCGAAGATCGCCCCGGAGGCGCCCACCGTCGGCGTCTGGAAGTCGTGCATGAACCAGCGCAGCACCACCAGCTGCAGCAGCGAGGACACCACCAGGCAGGTGAAGTAGTACACGGTGAACTGGCGCGAGCCGAACAGCCGCTCGATCTGGCTGCCGAACATGTACAGCGCCAGCATGTTGAATGCGATGTGCGCGTAGCCGCCGTGCAGGAACCCGCCGGTGACGATCTGCCACGGCTCGAAATACCCGCTGCCCAGCGGCCAAAGCGCCAGCGGGACGGCAAGGCCGGGCATCACCATCTGCAACAGGAAGATCGCCACGTTGGCGATCAGCAGGTTCCGGGTCACCGGGGCAAGCGCGAGGGGCATCGAGGCGTTTCCAGTCGGGGGACGGGCGTGGCACGGACCGCGCCACGCCGTAGCGGTTCCGGGCTCAGCCGACGAAACGCGCCGGCTGCAGGATCTCGATCCAGTAGCCGTCCGGATCCTTGATGAAGGCGATGTGCTTCATGCGCCCGTCGGAAAGGCGCTTCTGGAACGGCACGCCCAGCGCCTCGAAGCGCGCGCAGGCGCCCTGCACGTCCGGCACCGACACGCACAGGTGGCCGAAGCCGCGCGGCTCACCGTTGCCGTCATGGTAGTGGAAATCCGGGTCGTCCTCGGTGCCGTGGTTGTGGGTCAGCTCCAGCACGCCGGGCTGGCCGAGCACCCACTCCAGCCGCTCGGCGTCGTCATCGGGAATCGCGTCGCGGTCGGCCCGCAGCACCAGGTAGTGGATGGTGAACTTCGCCTCCTCGAACACCTGCCGGTGCACCGGCGTGAAGCCGAGCACGCGGGTGTAGAAGTCCAGCGAGGCGGCGACGTCCTTCACCCGGATCATGGTGTGGTTGAACACGTAGCCGCGGGTGGCGGCTTCCGGCTGGGCGGTCACGCCGGGCTGATCGAGAAGGCGGGACAACGGCATCGCGGGAACTCCTTCGCATCGCGGACAAGACTGCTTGAGATGGGGACGACGCGCGGCGGCTCAACGCCCGCCCGTTCCGGGCGGGCGGGAAAAAAAAGCCGCCCTGCGGCGGCTGTGTCGGATCATGGCGATTGGCGACGCTCAGCTCTTGCCGGGCACCTGACCGGCGTCGGCCAGCCCCTCGGGCCGGGCCGCACCGGCGAAGTGCCGGGCCCAGTAGGCGTCTGCCAGGTTGTCCACGCGCACCGTCTGGCCGCGCGAGGGCGAATGGATGAACCGGCCGTTGGCGAGGTAGATGCCCACGTGCGAGATGCGGCCGCGGCGCCCGGCCGTGCGGAAGAACACCAGGTCGCCCGGCTGCATGTCCTTGCGGCTCACCTTCAGTCCGGCGATGAACTGCGAGGCGGCATTGGCCGGCAGGTTCAGGCCGACCGCCTGGGCGAACACGTAATGCACGAAACCGCTGCAGTCGAAGCCCGTCGAGGGGTTGCGACCGCCCCGCACGTAACGGATGTGGCGCAGCGCCATCGCCAGACCGACCAGCGACTGCCGCAGGCTTGCTGCCTCACGGTCAGCGGACCGGGGCGCTTCGCCAGCCGCAGGGGTGAACAGCGTCGCGGGGTCGGGCAGCACCGCCATGGCCAGCTTGGAGCCGGGATCGGCCAGCGGCAAGGCCTGTGCCAGCGGTGCCACGACCGGCGTCATCGGCGGCGCCGGCATCGGCGCCTCGGCGGCCTGCAGCGGAGCGGCAAGCACGGCGATGGCCAGCGCGGCGAGCGCGGTCAACGGCTTGATCGGCATGCGGGACAGGCTCCCCTTGCAACACTACGATGTCTGGTCGGACGCCCGGCCAGCCTCACTGGTCCGGGTACAGCCTCGGAAAGCTACCAAAGTGCCCGGCGCGGGATGTTGGATCGAGGTTAAGTAAACCCTGCCGGCCAGTAACTCTCGGCCCCGTCAGGAACAGGTCGACCGGTCAGCCGGCCGCCGCGACGGTCCTCGCGCCGAAGATCGCGCTCCCGATCCGCACGTCCGTGGCGCCCTCGGCGATGGCGAGCGCGAAGTCGCCGCTCATGCCCATCGACAGGCGCGGCAGCGTGTACCCCGCCGCCACCATCGCATCGCGAAGTTCGCGCAACTGGCGGAAGCAGCGGCGCACTTCGGCGGTGTCCCCGGTGTGGGTGGCGATGGTCATCAGGCCGCGCACGCGCAGCGTGTCGAACCGGCGCAGGGCGGCCAGCAGGGCCGGCAACTCGGCGGGGGAGAGGCCGTGCTTGCTCTCCTCCGGCGACGTCTTCACCTGCACCAGCACGTCGAGCTGGCGACCCTCGATCTGCAGGCGGTGGTCCAGCGCCTCGGCCAGCTCGATCCGGTCCAGCGTCTGCACCTCGTGGGCGAGCCGCGCGACGTCCTTCGCCTTGTTGGTCTGCAGCGGACCGATGATCACCCACTCGATGCCGCAGTCCGCCAGTTGCGGAGCCTTCTCCCGAACTTCCTGCACACGGTTCTCGCCGAAGCGGTGCAGGCCCAGCGCCGCGGCCGCACGCACCACGTCGGCATCGAAGGTCTTGCTCACCGGCAGGATCGCCACTTCGACCGGATCGCGCCCGGCGTCGCGGCAGGCCTGGGCAACACGGTCCCGGACAGCGGTCCAGTTGGCGGCGAGGTAGGAGTAGTCCATGTGCGTGTCCTGCTTTGTGCTTCTTCTCCCCGGCGGGGCGAGGGAAGATCGCGTCAGCCCTGGGCCCCCTGCACGTAGTGCCTGGCCACCACTTCGGCCACCACCATCGACACCTTCTTGCCGGTGGGGATGTGCAGGAACTCGTTCGGGCCGTGCGCGTTGGAGTGCGGACCCAGCACGCCGGTGATCAAGAACTGTGCCTGCGGGAATTTCTCTCCCAGCATGCCCATGAACGGGATCGAGCCGCCCTCGCCCATGTAGGCGGCCGGCGCGCCGAAGTAATGCCCGGACGCCTCCTTCACCGCCTCGGCCAGCCACGGCGAGAGCTGCGGCGCGTTCCAGCCGCTGCCGTCCTTCTCCAGCTTGAAGGTGACCTTCGCGCCGTACGGCGGGTCCTTCTCCAGCAGCTGCTTGACGAAGTCGCCGGCCTTCGAGCCGTTCAGCGTCGGCGGCACGCGCAGGCTGAGCTTCACCGCGGTCTTCGGCCGCAGCACGTTGCCGGCGCTGTCCAGCGGCGGCATGCCGTCCACGCCGGTGACCGCCAGCTGCGGGCGCCAGGTGCGGTTGAGCACCAGCTCGACCAGATCCTCGGTGACCGGCTGCATGCCCTTCACGAACGGGAACTTGTCGTAGATCGCCGTGCCCAGCACCTCGGTGGAGTGACGCGCCTGCTCGATGCGCTCGGCCGGGATGTCCACGTACAGCTCCTTCGGCACGATCCGGCCGGTGGCCGGGTCCTCCAATCGCGAGAGAAGCTCGCGCAGGATGCGGAAGCTCGACGGCACCACGCCGGACGCGTCGCCCGAATGCACGCCCTCTTCCAGCACCTGCACGGTGAGCTCGCCGCCGGTCATGCCGCGCAGGCTGGTGGTGAGCCACAGCTGGTCGTAGTTGCCGCACCCCGAATCCAGGCAGACCACCAGCGACGGGCTGCCGATGCGCCCGGCCAGGTGGTCGACGTAGAACGGCAGGTCGTAGCTGCCGGACTCCTCGCACGCCTCGATCAGGATCACGCAGCGGCTGTGCGCGATGCCCTGCTCGCGCAGCGCCAGCAGCGCGGCGAGCGAGCCGAAGATCGCGTAGCCGTCGTCGGCGCCACCGCGGCCGTACAGCTTGTCGCCCTTGATCACCGGCGTCCACGGGCCGAGGCCATCGGCCCAGCCGGACATCTCCGGCTGCTTGTCCAGATGGCCGTAGAGCACCACGGTGTCGTCGCCCTCGCCCGGCACCTCGATGTAGATCAGCGGCGTGCGCCCCTCCAGTCGCACCACCTCCAGCGTGGCGCCGGGGAACGCGGCCAGCTTGCCGCGGGCCCAGCTCGCCATCAGCTCGACCGCCTGGTCCATGTAGCCGTGGGTGGCCCAGTCCCTGTCGAACATCGGCGACTTGTTGGGAATGCGGATGTACTCCACCAGCTTCGGCACGATCTCGTCGTCCCACAGGCCGCTGACGAATCGGGAAAGGCGGACGGTATCCATCGGCGACTCCGTGATGCTGGCAAAGGTTGCCATTGTAACAGCGCCCACCTTCGCCCCTCCCGGCCCCGACACGACCATCGGAGCATGCCCACGCAGCGGTCCGGCCAGCCCCCGGCCGGCACGTGGTCCACACCGGCATCGTCGGCGCCACGGTTGCCGCACAGTGCTCCACGGCCCGATGCGGCCCCAGTCACGCTTTCACGGAGGAATCGCCATGCTTCGCACCCTGCTCGCCGCCGCCCTCGCGCTGGCCGTCACCCTGCCTGCCATCGCCGCCACGCCGGTCAATATCAACAAGGCCGATGCGGCCACCATCGCCAGTTCGCTCGACGGCGTCGGTGCGGCCAAGGCCAAGGCCATCGTGGCGTGGCGGGAGGCCCACGGCCCGTTCAAGACCCTGGACGACCTGGCCCAGGTCAAGGGCATGGGCCCGGCCACGCTCAAGCGCAACCAGCAGGCCATCCAGTTCAGCGGCAATGCCGCCGGCGCACCGGCCAAGGCCGCCAAGGTGAAGCACAAGGCCGGCGCCAGGTAATCCCCCCGAAGGACACCCCGACCCATGGATGGGGCGGCGCGGCGGGTCGCTGGCGGCCCGCCGCGCTTGCGCTACACTCCGCCGCGCCCGATCCGGGCCTCGCGCGCCGTGTTTTCCATGATCCTTCCGCGTTACCGCATCGCCGCCTCCACCATCGGCGGTGCCGGCCAGGGCCTGTTCCTCGACGAAGCGATACGCGCCGGCAGCATCATCACCGCGCCCGACGCGATCGACCGCACCTGGCGCCACGCCGACCTGGCGCGCGACCCGGCGCTTGCCGCCCTCCGCCACGCCAGCGCGCGCTGGTTCGAGGACCGCTACACGGTGTCGCCGGACTGGCCCGACGAGTGCTACGTCAACCACAGTTTCACTCCCACCGGGCTGTGGCACCTGGGTTTCATCTTCGCGCTGGCCGACCTGCCGGCCGGTACCGAGGTGACCGTCGACTACCGGCACCTGCTGCCGCCCGGCGAGGCGGAGGATTTTGTGGATTCGGTCACAGGTGAGAGAATCGTAGGCTTGGCCTGGGAGGACGCCCTGGCCTCAAGTACCCAAGCGCTCAGCCGACTGCTGGAGTGCCGTCGCTGAAAACCGTATGGCCATGTCCGACATTCCCACCATCGAAACGGCGCGCCTGCGCCTGACTGCGCTGACCGAGCGCCACTTCGACGACTACGCCGCGATGCTGGCCGATCCGGAGAGCACCCGCTGGATCGGCGACGGCCAGCCGCTGGACCGCACCAACGCCTGGCGCTCGCTGGCGATGCTGCTCGGTCACTGGCAACTGCGCGGCTGCGGCATGTGGGCGCTGGAGCTCAAGAGCACCGGCGAGTTCCTGGGGCGCGCCGGCCTGATGTACCCGGAGGGCTGGCCCGACCTGGAAATGGGCTGGATGCTCAAGCCCGAGCACCGCCACCACGGCTACGCCACCGAGGCGGGCGCCGCGATCCTCGACTTCGCCTGGAACACGCTGCACGCGCGGCGCGTGATCAGCCTGGTGCGGATCGGCAACGAGGCCTCCGATCGCGTCGCCGAACGGCTGGGCGGCGAACACATCGAGGACATGGATTTCTACGGCAGCAACACGCACGTGTTCGCCTACTACCCGCCCTTCCGCGAGCACCGTCGCGCCTGGGCATGAGCCCGGGACCGGCCATGCTGCGCACGCTGCCGGCGGTCGCCGGCGCGGGCGGCCGCGGGGCCGGCATCGAGGTGGCCTCCTCGGCTTCCCATGGGCACTGCGCGACGCCTTGGCGCCTGCTGCTCGAGCAGCTCGAAGCGGGCGAGCATCGCGCCCACGATCCCGCCACGCAGGCCCAGCTGGCGCCGCTCGACGCGGCGCTGATACTTGAGCACGCTGCGGGGCGTCCGCTGCTGCGGCTGCAGGTGACCGCCATCTCCGCCGGCCAGTCTCTGCATCTGACCGAGTCCACGCGGATCGTCCGGCTCGAGTGCGAGCAGCCCGATGACGCCGAACTGATCACCCGTCCACTGCAGGGTCCGATGCTGCTGCCCACGGCAGGCCAGGGTTGGCTGGCCTGGCTGCTCGCAGGCCACGCGGGAGTGCGGCTGGGCGATGCGGGCTGGGCGCTCGCCTGCGGCGTCCCGACGTGGCTGCCGGCCGAGGACGGTCAGCGGTTGCGAGTGGAAGGCGGTGGCGAACTGCTGCTGGTCCGCTTCCGCACCCTCCCGGTCCGCTGAGGGCGCGGTCACCGAAGCGATCAACGCGCCGGCGCAAAACCTCCGCCGCGACGGGCAGGTGCCAGCGAATGGGCGACCCGAGCCAGCGTGAACACGCGGGCGGCGTGCATCCAGCCGGTCGCCGCGACGGCCAACTGGCTGATCAGCAGCGCCAGCAGGAATCCCCAGGTGCCCAGCGCCGTCACGTGCGCGCGCCATGCGCCGAGCGCGAGCGCCAGCCCGAGCCCGATCGCACTGATCACCAGATAGCTGGAAAGGGTGCTGAGCGGGCGCCGCAACAGCTGCATCACGCCACGGCCAAAGGCGCGCGTGGCCGAGCGCAGGCCGACGTCCGCGACGAACGCCGCGCGCGAGGATTCGACGATCGCCTGCGCCAGCACGAACAGCAGCACGGCGATCCCCTGCGCCACGTGCGTGGCCGCGTCGGCCTGCGCCTGCAGCACGTCCGTCCGGGCACGTTCGCCTGCGGTCTTCATTGCCAGCGCAGCCAGCGCCAGCATCACCGCGTAGGGCAGCAGCGACCAGAGCATCAGGCGGAACATGCGGCCGTATTCGATCAGGCCGCTCTGCAGCAGGTGGCCGAAGCCGAGCGCACGCCCCGCCCGGCCGGCCGCCACCACCATGCCGTGCAGCAGCGGAAGCAATACTGCGGTCAGCACCAGGCCGGCCAACGCCGCACCGCCCAGCCAGCCCCCATGGCGGCTGAACTGCGCCA
>JAGWVM010000237.1 GCA_018970895.1 Lysobacteraceae bacterium
GCGTCGAAGCACTCCCAGTTGCGCGCGGCGCGGCCGATGCCGCCGTACACCACCAGCTCGGCCGGGTTCTCCGCCACCTCGGGGTCGAGGTTGTTCTGCAGCATGCGGAACGGCGCCTCGGTGAGCCAGCTCTTGCAGCTCAGCTCGGTGCCGCGCGGCGCGCGGATGGTGCGGGTGGTGTCGATGCGGGTGGGGGCGTTCATGGCAGGCTCTCGGCACAGCGGAAAGCCCGATTGTGGTCAGCCCCCGAGGGGACGGAAAGCGGCAGTGCGACATCCCGGGCCGCTGCACATGGTTGCACGCGCGGCGTGCGCCGGGCTCCCTGGCCCGTGGCCGCATCCGCGGCGCGTTCGCTGGTCCGGCTCTCCATCGCGGCTCCCTCCCTGCCCGCGCGGACCATAGCAGAGCCGGCCATCACCGGCGCTTGCATGTTCTTGCGCTGCGGGACGGCGTGCCGCGGCGCCGATTACACCAGCAGCCACCCCGCGTGCAGCACCAGCACCACCACGCTGATGCCCAGCCGCATGCGGCGGTAGGCCGGCGACCACAGCGGGTCGCGCAGGTCGATGGCGAGCCAGATCGCGAAGCCGGCGGCGAGCAGCGCCAGCGCGGCGATCGGGGTGTGCAGCAGCAGCAGCGCGGCGAAGGCGATCAGGCTGGGTATCACCGCCTCCACGAAACGCGTGGGCGACACGCCACCGGCCAGCCCGCGGCCCCAGCGGGCGCCGCCGAGGAAGCTGAGGATCACCGCGCCGTAGGCCACGAACACCGCCGCGGCGAAGCCGCCCCACGCCGGCCACAGGAACCCGGCGAGCAGCGCGCCGGCGAACGGCAGCACGCCGCTCCAGCCCAGCACCCGCATGCCGCGCGGCAGCGCGCTCTCGGTTGCATCGACCATGCAGACATCTCCTGGCCGGCACCGCGCCGGCCCCGCCGCCCATGATCGCCGATGCCGCGCCCGACCCCAAGCGCGGCGGCGGCCGCTACACCGGCAGGCCGAGTGCCTGCAGGCGCGTGCGCAGGCCGTCCGCCCCGCGGAAGTGCCAGCCGTGCATGCCGAGCGCCTCGGCGGCGGCGACGTTTTTCGCCGAGTCGTCGATGTACAGCGCGCGGGCGGGGTCGATCGCGTAGCGGCGGATCAGCCGGTGGAAGATCTCCGGATCCGGCTTGACCAGCTTCTCCTCGCCGGAGACCACGATGCCCGCGAACCAGTCGAGAAAGTCGAAGCGCTCGCGCGCATGCGGGAAGGTTTCCTGCGACCAGTTGGTGAGCGCGTACAGGCGCACGCCGGCGTCGCGCAGCCGGGCGAGCAGGTCGACGGTGGGCTGGATCGGGCCGCGCAGCGTCTCCGGCCAGCGGGCGTGGAAGGCGGCGATCTCGCGGGCGAAGGCCGGGTGCTGCGCGCTGAGCGTGGCCACCGCCTCGGCCCACGGGCGGCCGGCATCCTGCGCCAGGTTCCACGCCGGCGTGCACACCTCGGCGAGGAAGCGCTCCATCGCCGCCTTGTCGTCGAACAGCGTGCGGTAGAGGTAGCGCGGGTCCCAGTCCACCAGCACGCCGCCAAGGTCGAACACCACGGTGTCGACGGCGGGATGGGCGGCACGCGTGGCCGTGGCGTGAGGCGGGGGCATCGGGTCGAACCGGGTCGCGGCGGGAGTCGGCATGCTAGTGCATGCCGTCCCCTGCCGCCGGGGCCGTTTGCGCGAGCGCGCGACCGCGTGCGCCGCATCGCCGTGCATGTGGCACACGCCGGCGCGCGGGCGCATGATCGTGCGGCCACCGGCCGAAGGAGCTCGCCATGACGACCAGGGTGCTGGGCATCGACCTGCACGATGCCGGACGCGACGGGGTGTACCGGGTGGATCCGGACGACCCGGTGACGCTGGTCGGCGATGCGCAGCGGGCGGGACTGCCGCTGGCGCGCGTCGACCTGGACGGCTGCCGCGACGAGGCCACCGCGCGGCAGCGGATCGCCGCGCAGGCGGGGCTGGCGCCGGCGGCCGCCGGGTCGTGGGCCGACCTGGACGCGGCCCTGCGCGCCGACGCCGAGGCGGGCCACGTGCTGCTGTTCGATCACGCGGTGGCGTTCTGCCACGCGGCACCGGAAGCCTACGCGGCAAGCCGGCGCGCGCTGGAATCGATGGCGCGCGACTGGCACGCGCGCGGCGTGCCGTTCTTCGTGTTCATGGCCTTCCCGGACAGCGAGACCGGCGACGCGGCCGTCGACGCCTGAGGCCTCCCGCGGCGCGATCCGCACACGCGACCCCGGCAGCGGCCAGCCCGGTCCGAAAACGGCGAGTCCGCCCGCCGGCGCGATGCTAGCCTGCGCGGCATGGACGCTGCCCTGCCCTCCCAGCTGCCCGATGCGCGCACCTGCGAGCAGGCGCGGCTGAGCCGCGACGCGCGCTTCGACGGGCTGTTCTTCACCGCGGTCACCAGCACGCGCATCTACTGCCGCCCGGTGTGCCCGGCGCCGGCGCCGAAGGTCGGGAACGTGCGCTACTACGCCAGCGCCGCGGCGGCCGAGGCGGACGGCTTCCGGCCCTGCCTGCGCTGCCGGCCGGAGCTGGCGCCCGGCAA
>JAGWVM010000093.1 GCA_018970895.1 Lysobacteraceae bacterium
TCGCGGCGCATGCAGTCGACGTGGATGTGCAGCTGGTCCTGCGAACGGCCTTCGGGCGAATTCACCACCATGCCCAGCACGCCACGCGGCTGGATCGCGCCGAGCGCGGCGTCCACGTAGAGCCGCGCCTGCCAGGCCACGGCGAGGTAGTTGGGCGCGTCGGGCCGGACCAGTGCCGGACTCTCGATGCCGTGGATGCGCGCCAGCGGCAGCACCAGGTACTGGTAGGCGCCGCGGCGGTCCTTCAGCACGGCGGTGCCGCCCGGCCCGCCGTGCACGGCGGCGCACGGCAAGGGCGGATAGCGGCCGTCCGCGGCTGCCGGGGCGCAGTGGTCGTGGACGATCTTCCACAGCGCGTGCGGATCATGCGGGGAGATGTGGCCTGCGCGGGCCGCCGGAGCCAGCGCCAGGCCGCCCAGCAGGGCGAGCACGGCGAGCGGACGCGGGGGGTCGAATCGGGTCATGAAGTCTGCTGCACGCTTTCGATGAGCTGGCGCAGGCGCCGGCGCTGGCGCGTGTCCAGCCGTGCGGCCACGGTCAGCGGATCGTGGTGCAGCGGGTTCACGCGCACGCCATGTTTCCAGATTTCGAAGTACAGGTGGGGCCCGGTCGAGAGCCCGGTGCTGCCCACGTAGCCGATCACCTGGCCGCGATGCACGTGGCTGCCGGGGTGGATGGCGGCGGCAAAGCGGCTCAGGTGCCCGTAGCGCGTGCGCAGGCCGTGCGCGTGGCGGATCTCCACCACCCGGCCGTAGCCGCCGTGCCAGTCGCACAGGCTCACCGTGCCGTCCATCGCCGCGTGCACCGGCGTGCCGATCGGGGCGGCGTAGTCGATGCCGCGATGGAACTCGCGGCCGCCCAGCACCGGCTGGATGCGCCAGCCCCAGCCGGAGGAGATCCGCGCATGGTTCACCGGATGGCGCGGCCGCAGCACCTCGAAGCCGCGACCGCGGCGGCCGACCACGAAATCGTGGCCGTGGGCGTCCACGTAGTGCCAGGCCTCCCGCGCGTGGCCGTGGCCGGACAGCGCGACCATCGCCAGCCGGTCGCGGTAGCCGCGGGCGGGATCCAGCAGCACGGTGAGGCGGTAGTCGCTGTCCCGCGGCAACCGGGTGGGGACGTGCCATACGCGGTGCGCGTACGCGGCGAGCGCCTCCACCACGGTGCGATGGCCGAGCACGTCGGCCAGCGCGGTGACCAGTGGCGTGCCGGCGGGCAGCGGCGTGGTGACGCGCACCTGGGTGCGCTGCGGGCGGCCTCGGGGACGTCCTTGCGCGTCGCGGGACATGGTGACCACCGAGGCGTGCACGCCGACCAGGCTGGCCACGCGCGGCGTGCGGTCAGCGCGGCGCCGGCCCGCGCGGTCGGTGCGCACGTGCAGGTGCACCAGTTTTCCGGTTCCGGTGGCGACGCACATCTCCAGGTGATCGCCGGGACGCATGCGCTGCAGGGCAAGCCGGTCGGCGTGGCCGGCGCGGGCCAGCCAGTTGGCGAAGGCGTGCGGTCCCACCCCGTCATGCCCGGCCAGCGCCACGGCGGTGTCACCCGGGCGGATGTCGTGCTGGTGAGCGATGCAGGATGGTTCGGCGGCACGGGCCGGCACGGCGACGACACACATCAACCCCAGGAAACACGCCAGCAGCCATCGCCTCATCCACGTCCTCGTTCGCTCGTCGTTGCCGGTGCCGTCGTGGCCGGGGCGGGCGCGGTGGCTGCTGCGTGCGCCGGCATGGCGGGCCGCAGGCCGGTGCGCCGCGAACGCGGCGGGACGACGGTGGTTGCAGGTGCCCCGGGGCCGCGTGGACGGGCCGCCGGAGGGCAAGCGGCAGATAGGACAGCGCCAAGGCGCTCGCGTTCCCGCGGATCGGCGCAGCTTCCTGCGAAATGTGCAGGCGCCGGCAGCGGCCGGAAACGAAGCGGCCCGGGATGCGCTGCATCCCGGGCCGCGGAGGACACCCTCAGCGTGCGATCAGGCCCAGAGCGTGCGGCCGAAGAAGGTCAGCGTGCGGTCCCACGCCTGCGCGGCCCACACCGCGTCGTACTGGGTGGCCGGGATGCGGCCCGGCCCCACGGCCTCCTCGTTGGCGAAGGCGTGGTGGGCGAGGTAACGGTGGAACTCGGCGTGCACGCCGGCCTGCTTGAACACGGCCTCCAGCTTGTCCACGTTCTCGATGGTGAAGAACTGGTCCTGGGTGGCCCAGTGGCCCTGCACCGGCGCGGTGATCTTGGCCGCGTCGATGTACTCCAGCGGCGGCATGCCGTACCACGCGGTGCCGGCGTCGACCGCCACGCCCTGGCCCATCGCCAGCAGCGTCAGCGCGCCGCCCATGCAGAAGCCGGTGAGGCCGACCTTGCGCGCGCGCTGGCGCAGGAAGGCGACGGCGCCGGCGATGTCCTGGGTGGCGGCGTCGGCGAAGTCGAGGTTGTCCATCAGGTGGTGGGCCTCTTCCTGCTCCACCGTGCTCTTGCCACGGTAGAGATCCGGCACCAGCGCAAGATAACCACAGCGCGCCAGGCGGTCGGCGACGCCGCGGATCTGGTCGTTGAGGCCCCACCACTCCTGGATCACCACGATGGCGGGCGCGCCCTCGGCGTGGGCCGGCGTGGCCAGATAGCCCTGCACGTCCTTGCCGTCGGGGCGCTTGAAGGTGACCGTGGAACCGGAATGAGTCGTCATGGCGAGGCCTCGCTGGTTGATCGGGAAAGGGAGCGGCCGGTGCGCGGGGTGCGCTGCGGCGCCGAAGCGATGCGCGTGGAGGCCGGGTGCCGGCCTCCACGCTGCAATCGCGTCATTACGACCCGACCAGCATATCGGATGCGCCCGCGGCGGCGCCGGCCTCAGTGGCCGAGCTCGAGCACCACGAAGCTGCCGGGTACCGCCATCGGCCAGCCGCGCGCGTTGCGCCGGCTGCCCAGCGTGGCGGCGGACAGGTAGATGTGCTGCGTGACCGGGTCCAGCGCCATGGTGCGCGCACTCTTCTGCGTCGGCACGGTGGCGGCGACGGTGTAGTGGTCGGCATCGACCTGCTGCACCACGGTCAGCGTGCCGCTCTGTCCGTTGGAGCTGTAGACGGTGTGCGTGGCCGGATCGAACACCGCCGCGTCCGGGCCGTCGCCAATCGGCACGGTGGACACCACGGCGCCCCGGTCGACGTCGGAGACCGCCATCACGCGGTTGTCGCAGACCGAGAAGGCGCGGCGGTGCGCGGCGTCGAACGCAAGCCCGCTGGGGGACTCGCACGGCGCCAGCGGCCAGGTGCGCAGCAGGGTGTCCTTGCCGGTGTCGATCTCGGCGAGCTCGGACTTGTCCTCGATGTTCACGTAGAGGTGTCCCTTGCCGTCGGCCGCCGCGAACTCGGGCTTGCCGGGCAGGGCGATGGTGGCCACCACGGTGCGCTTCGCCGGATCGATCACGCTGGCCGAGTGGCTGCCGCCGTTGAGCGTGAACACGTGACCGGAGGCCGGATCGAAGGCGATTGCGTCGGGGTTTTGGCCGGTGCCGCGGATGGTTGCCAGCACCTTGAGCGTGTCCAGGTCGAACACGGTGACCGCGGCGGCGGCGCCGTCGCTGGTGAAACCTTCCCGGCGGGCAGGATCGAACGCAATGCCGTGCACGCCTTCGGTGCCGGGAAGGGTCCCGACCGGTTTGCCGGTGGTGGTGTCGAGCACCATCACGCGGTCGCCGCGGCTGACGAACAGGTGGTGATGCGGTGCGTCCACCGCCAGGTAGTCCCAGCCGCCGGGACCGCCGAGGGCGAGGCGGTGGGTCACGCGCCAGGATGGGGCCGGCGCGGTGCCGGCGGCAAAGGCGGGCGCCAGCGAACCGGCGAGCAGCAGGGCGAGCATGTGGCGGGACAGGCGGGTCATGGTCGTTCCTTGGTTGGACGGGTCGGGAGTCAGGTCGATACGCGCCGGCGCTGCAGCAGCGCGTACAGCACCGGCATCACCAGCAGCACCAGCGGCAGCTGCAGCAGCATGCCGGCGATGATCGCGATGGCCAGCGGCTGCTGCATCTGCGAGCCCTGGCCGATCGCCAGCGCTAGCGGCAGCAGGGTAAGAATCGCCGCCAGCGTCGACATCAGGATCGGCCGCGTGCGGTGCTTGCCGGCGCGGTGCAGCGCATCGTGCAGCGGCAGCCGTTCGGCCGTCTCGTCGGCCTCGGCCTGCTGCAGTTCGGAGAAGTAGAAGATCGCCACCTCGGTGACGATGCCGACGATCATCGTCATGCCCATCATCGAGGAGATGTTGAGCTCGATGCCGGTGAGCCACAGCCCGATGAACACCGCCGGCAGCGCCAGCAGCGGCATTGCCATGATCGCCAGCGCGACGCGGAAACTCTCGTAGAGGAACAGCAGCAGGGTGAACACCAGCGCGATCGCCGCGACCATCACGATGGTCAGGCCGCGGAACGCCTGCTGCTGCTGCTTGTAGACGCCGCCGAGCTGGTAGTACATGCCCTTCGGCAGCACGCCGGGCTTGCTCAGCGCGGCCTTCACGTCGGCCATCGCCGAGCCGAGGCTTCGCCCGCTGATGCGGCCGGTGACCGGGACCATCCGCTTGAGGTTGTCGCGGGTGATCTGCGGCTGGCCCTGCACCGGCGTGATCGTGGCCAGCCCGGACAGCGGCAGGTGATGGCCGTCCGCGGCGCGGATCGGCAATGCGGCGAGGCTGTCGACGCTGCGGCGCGCGCGGTCGTCGAGGCGCACGCGCACGCCGACCACCTTGCCGTCGGCGGGCAGCTGCGCTGCCACGTTGCCGTCCACCGCCGCGTTGACCTGCGCCACGACGGCGGCCGGATCCAGCCCGGCCAGCGCGGCGCGGGCCGGATCGACGTGGATCTCCAGCGCGTCGCCGGCGGGGTTGATGCCGTTGCGCACGCCGACCACGCCGGGGATCCTGCCGATCAGCGCGGCGACCTTGCCTGCGGTGTCGTTCAGCTGCTTCGGATCCTCGCCGTACAGCTGCACCTCGATCGGCTGCGGCACGGCGACCAGGTCGCCGATCAGGTCTTCCATCAGCTGCGACAGCTCGATGTCCAGGCCCGGCACCTTCGCCTCCACCTGCCGGCGCACCTGCGCCATCACCTCCTCCGTGCTGGGGCGCGAACCGTCCTTCAGCCGCACGAAGAAATCGCCTTCGTTGGCCTCGGTGAGGCCGCCGCCCAGCTGCAGGCCGGTGCGCCGGGAGTAGGTGTCGACGTAGGGATTGGCGCGGATGATCGTCTCCACCTGGCGCAGCAGGCGATCGGTCTCGGCCAGCGAGGTGCCGGGGCGCGAGAGGTAGTCGAGGATGAAGCCGCCCTCGTCCATCTGCGGCATGAAGCCGGTGCCGACCCGCGTGTAGGCCAGTCCGCCCAGCACCAGCAGTGGCAGCACCAGCAGCAGGATCAGCGCCGGCCGCTTCAGCCAGGCGGCCAGGGTACGCTCGTAGCCCGCCATCATGCGCTGGCCGAAGCGGCTCGGTGGCGGCTCGGCGCGGTGACGGCGGTCGAGGAAGCGCTCGGCCAGCAGCGGCACCGCGATCCAGGTCAGCAGGTAGGAGATCACCAGCGCGCTGGCCATGGTCAGCGACAGCGCCTTGAAGAAGGCGCCGGTGACGCCGGAGAGGAAGGCCAGCGGCAGGAAGATCACCACCGTCGCCGCGCTGGAGCCGGTCAGCGGCCGGGTGAACTCCCACGCCGCGCTGGCGATGCGCTCGTGGACCCCGGCCTCGTCACCGCCGTCGCCGAGCCGGCGCATGATGTGTTCGAGCATCACGATCACGTCGTCGATGATCAGGCCGACCGCCGCGGCCATGCCGCCCAGCGTCATCATGTTGAAGCTCATGCCGAGCACGCGCAGCAGCAGCACGGTGATCGCCAGCACCGCCGGCACCACGATCATCGCCACCCCGATCACCCGCGTGTTGCGCAGGAACACGAACAGCACGAGGCCGGCCAGTACCACGCCGATCAGGATCGCGTCGCGCACGCTGCCTGCGGCGTGGGTGACCAGCTGGGTCTGGTCGTACCAGTTGGCCACGGTGACGCCGGCCGGCATCTGCGGCGCGAAGTCGGCCAGGCGTTGCCTGACGTCGCGGGCGATCTGCACGCTGTTGCCGTCCGGCTGCTGGTAGACCTGCAGCAGCACCGCGTTCTGGCCGTCGGCGTTGACCTTGATCCACTGCGGCACGTGGCCGAGACGCACCGTGGCGACATCGCGCAGGCGTACCGCGCCGGACGGGCCGGCGCGCAGCACCACGTTCTCCAGCGCCTGCACCGTGCGCGGCTGGTTGTTGGCCAGCAGCAGGAACAGCTTGTAGTGGTCGGATACGCGGCCCATCGCGTCGATGGTGGCGGCCTGCGCTACCGCCCGGGTCACCTCGTCGAGGCCCAGGCCGTACGCGCGCAGCTTGTCCGGGTCGACGTCGGCGTGGAACTCCGCCACTTCGCCGCCCTGCACGCCGACCTGGGCCACGCCGTCGATCCCGCTGAGCAGCGGGCGCAGCTGGTATTCGGCCAGGTCGTGCAGCTGGCTGGGCGAAAGCGTGTGCGAGCGCAGGCTGTAGGCCAGCACCGGGAACGTGGTGGGGTCCATCCGGCGGGTGCTGAGCCGGGTGCCCGGTGGCAGCTGCGGCAGGATCTGGCCGGCCGCGGCGTTCACCTCCTGCAGCGCGCGCGCCATGTCCGCGCCCCAGTCGAAGCGCACCGCGATGTCGGCGCTGCCGCGGCTGGTGGTCGATCGTACGTCGCGCACGCCGCGCACGCGGCGCACCGCCTCCTCCACCGGCGTGGTGACCTCGATCGCCATCTGGTCGGCCGGCCGGTCGCCCGCATCGAGGGTGACCTGGATCCGCGGGAACGCCACGTTCGGGAACAGCGCCACCGGCATCAGGAACGCACTGGCGATGCCGCCGAGCGCCAGCATCAGCGCAAGGAACAGCAGCGAGCGGCGGTGGCGCTGCATCCACAGCGACAGGTTCACTTCGCCGCCTCCCGCACGCGGTCGCCGTCGGCCAGCTCGTACACGCCCTGCACGATCACCTTCGCCTTCGCGTCGAGCGGGCCCTCGACGCCGACCGGGTCGCCGTCGCCGCTGCGCAGGCGGACGTCGACGCGATGGGCCTTGTCGCCCTCGACCTGGAACAGGTAGTCGCCGTGGTCGTCATGCAGCACGGCAGCCCGCGGCACCGACCAGGCGCGGATGTCCGACACCTGGATGCGCGCGTGCACCGCGGTGCCGTCGGCCAGCGTGGCGTCGGCCGGAAGGCGCACGCGCACCGGCAGCAGGCGTGATTGCGGATCGACCGCCTGACCGACCACCGTGACGGTGCCGGTGAGCGCCTTGCCGTCGCCGTAGACGCTGTCCAGCTGGACGGTCTGGCCGGGCTTGAGTCGCGGACCCTCCGGCGGCGGCACGCCGAGCTCGGCGACCAGCGCGTGGTCCGGCGCGAAGCCGAGCAGCGGCGCATTGGCGGCGAAGCGCTCGCCTCGCGCCACCGCGATCGAGGTCACCACGCCTTCGGCCGGCGCGGTCAGGGTCTCGCGCGCCGCACCGCCGCCGAGCGCGCGCTGCGCCCGGAGGGCGGCCTCGGCGTCGGCGAGATTCCTGCGCGCGGTCGCGAGCTGCGATTGCGTGGCGAGCCGCTGCGCGGCGAGCTGGCGGGTGCGCTCCAGCTCGTTCTTCGCCAGGGTCAATGCGCTCTGCGCCTGCGCCACGGCGGCCCGCGCGGCGGGATCGGGGGCAATCGCCAGCAGCGCCTGGCCGCGCTTGACGTGCTGGCCCGGTGCCACGTCCAGCGCGTCGACCTGGCCGCCGTGGCCGAGGCTGAGCGTGCGGGCGCGGGACGGGTCGGCCGCAGCGTGGCCCCAGGCTTCGACCGTGGCGTGGAAGTCGGCGCGTGCGGGCATCGCCGTCTGCACCGCCACCACGCCCTTGGCGCTGGGCGCGGCGTCATCGTCGTCACCGCTCGTACTGCCACCGCACGCAACGAGCAGGGTGGCCAGCAGCAGCGGTGAGGCGAGCAGCAGGAGGCGTGATGGGGAGCGGCTCATGGTCATGGCGTGGCGGCCTTGCGGTCGTCGGAAGAGGTGGCAAGTCCGGTGTTGCCGAGCAGCGCTTCGAGCGCAATGGCGTCGGTGCCGCGCTGCTGGCGCAGGTCGATCAGCGCGAGGTCGGCGGCCAGCGCGTTGCCGCGCAGGCTGAGGTAGGTGGGCCAGTCGAGGTCGCCGCGGGCGAAGGCGCCTTCGGCGGCGCGGCGGCCGGCGTCGAGCAATCGTGCGTGCTCGGTCAGCGTGGCCAGCCGCGCGTCCAGCGTGGCCAGATCGGCCTGCAGCTGGCGGATGTCGCCGTGCGCGGCGAGCAGACGGCTGCGGTAGTCGTCGCGCAGTTGCTCGCGGGTGGCGGTTTCGATCGCGATGTTGCCGCGGTTGCGGTCGAACAGCGGCAGCGTGATGCCGAGGCTCAGGCCGTTGGTGTAGACCGCGCTGGTGTCCCGTGCGGTGTTTGCGCCCAGCGTGATCGCCGGGAACTGCGCGCGGATCGCCCCGCGCAGCGAGGCCTCCTGCGCGGCGTAGCCGGCCTGCAGCGCGAGCAGGTCGGGACGCCGCCGCGGCAGCGCGGCCAGCGCGGCGTCGATCCGTTTCGTCGAGGGTGCCGCGTCGTAGGACGGTCCGACCAGGTCCAGCGGCGCTTCTGGCGCCAGTCCCAGCAGGTGGTGCAGGTCGGCCTCGGCCTGGTGCAGCGCCAGCGCGTTGTCGGCCCGTTGCTGGCGCACGTCGGCCAGGGCGTTGAGGCCGGCGCTGGCCTGGTCGTGGGTGAGGTTGCCGGCGCGCAGGGCGGCCTGCACGCGTTGGTCCAGGGGCGCGAGCACGGTCTGTTCGGTGTCGAGTGCGGCCTGCTTCGCGCGCAGCGCCTGCACCTGATCGAACAGCAGGCGGGCCTGCGCCACGGTCTGCCACTCGGCCCAGAGCAGGTCGAGGTTCACCTGCCGCGCCTGCTGGCGGGCCGTCGCGACCCGCGAGGAGCGCAGCAGCAGGGCACTCACGTCGGCGCTGAGGCCGAGGCTGAAGGCTTGGGTCAGGCCCGCGCCGCCGTGGCGCGGAAAGTCCATCGACGCCCCCAACTGCGGATCCGGCAGCAGCCCGGCGGCAAACGCCTGCGCACGCGCGATGCCGAGCGCGTCGCGCTGCGTGCGCAGCTCGGGGTTGTTGGCCACGGCCAGCGTGGCTACCTCGGTCACGTCCAGCCCGTCGGACGGATCGAAACGGTGCGCCGGCAGCCAGGCCGGCGGCGCGGGCGCGGCGAGATCGGTCACGCGGCGCGCGCCGGCCCCGTCCGGCAACGGGCGGGCGTGATAGCCGGCACAGCCGGCCAGCAGGGACAGGGCCAGCAGGCCGGGCAGGCGGGCGAACCCTGGTCGCGAGGAGCGGGCGCGGGGCATGCGTGGTGTCTTCGGCGTAAAAGGATCACGCTAGCGGACCTGCCTTTGCTCGACCTTAGCCGGCGCGGCACGGGCAGGCGGTCGTTAAGCTTTTTCGAAGCTTCGTGCGGCATCGTGTGCGGCCAGCCGCACCGATGCGGGAGAGACGAGGGCAAGGCGTGCACATTCTTCTGGTCGAGGACGACCTCCAGCTCGGCTCCGCCATCCAGCGGGCGCTGGAGCGGCTGGCCTACACGGTCACCTGGCTGCGCGACGGCCAGTCGGCGATCGCCGGCCTGGCCGACGGCAGCGCCGACCTGGTGCTGCTGGACCTCGGCCTGCCCCGCCGTGACGGGCTGGAGGTGCTGCGCGAAGCGCGCCGGCAGAAGGTCGCCACGCCGGTGATCGTGATGACCGCCCGCGACAGCGTGGAAGCGCGGGTCAGCGGGCTGGACGCCGGTGCCGACGACTACCTGGTCAAGCCGTTCCACCTCGACGAGCTGGCCGCGCGGATCCGTTCGGTGACGCGCCGACACCATGGCGTGGCGGCGAACCGGCTGGAGGTCGGCACGATCAGCATGGACCTGGCCACCGCCGAGGTCAGCTACCGCGGCGAGCGGCTGGAACTGACCCGCCGCGAATTCGCCCTGCTGCAGGCCCTGATGGAACGCGCCGGCCACATCGTGCGGCGCGAGGCGCTGGAAAACTCCATCTACGGGCTCGACACCGTGGTCGGCCGCGGCGCGCTGGAGGTACTGATGCATTCGCTGCGCCGCAAGCTCGGCGCCGACGCGGTGCAGACCGTGCGCGGCTTTGGCTACATGATGCCGCGGGAGCCGGCATGAAGCCGGCGAGCCTGCGCTGGCGCCTGCGCTGGCTGGTGATCGGCGTGCTGGTGGCGGTGCTGGTGCCGCTGGGCCTGTTCAGCATGCGCATCACGCTGCGCGAGATGGACGAGCTGGCCGACGGCCGGCTGGCGCAGGCCGCGCACGTGCTGCAGCTGATGGTGCGCGGGGCCGGCATCGACGCGCTCGCCGGGGCCTCCACGCCGGCGGGCGGCGGGCCGACGACCCTGCCGCAGTCGCGGCACACGTTCGAGTCGGAAGTGGCCTTCCAGGTCATCGATCGCGCCGGCCGCGTGCGGCTGGCCACCAGCAACTTCGCGGCGCTGCCGGTCGGCGACGCCGCGGCGTCCGGCTTCGCCGACATCGACTGGCGCGGTTACCGCTGGCGCACCTACCGCACCTGCGATGCCCGGGCCGGTGTCTGCATCGTCGCCGGCGAACGCTACGACAGCCGGCGCGACATCCTGCGCGCGCTGTGGCTGGACCATGCCCTGCTGGTGCTGCTCGGGCTGCCGCTGATCGCGCTGCTGGTGGGCTGGGCGGTGCGCCACGGCCTGCGTCCGCTGGATCGCCTCGCGCGGGGACTGGCATCGCGCGCCCCGGGCAGTCGCGAGCCGGTGGCGGTCGACGCCGCGCCGGCCGAGCTGCGCCCGGTGGTGCGGGCACTCAATACCCAGCTCGAGCGGCTGGAGGACGCGCTGGAGCGCGAGCGCCGCTTCAGCGCCGACGTGGCGCACGAACTGCGCACGCCGCTGACCACCAGCCTGATCAGCGTGGAAGGCGCGCGCGGCAACGCGGACGCCGCCGACGCCGACGCCGCGCTGGGCCAGGCGCAGCAGGCGCTCAACGGCCTCGCGCGGCGGGTCGAACAGCTGCTGGTGCTGGCGCGGCTGGAGGCCGGCGTGGCCGATCGGCCGCGCGAAAAGGTCGACCTGGTGCCGCTGGCTGGCGAAGTCATCGAGGAACTGGCGCCGATGATCGCCGAGCGCCGCGTCGAGGTGTCGCTGGACGTGCCCGACGTGCCGGTCACGGTGATCGGCCATGCCGCCGGCCTGCTCGCGCTGATCCGCAACCTGGTCGACAACGCCCTGCGTCACGTCGCCGGAGGCGGCCACGTGCTGATCGCGCTCGGCGAGGCCGGGGCCAGCACGCTGATCGAGGTCACCGACGACGGCCCGGGCATTCCGCCCGAGCGGCGCGCCGAGGTGTTCGCCCGCTTCCACCGCGAGCCGGGCGGGCACAACGAGGGCTACGGCGTGGGCCTGTCCATCGTGCAGCGGGTGGCCGAGCTGCACGGCGCCACCATCGAGCTGCTCGACGCGCCGTGGGGGCGCGGCCTGTCGGTGCGGGTGAGCCTGCCGCGCGCCGCCGGCTGATCGCGCTCAGCGCGTCGCCGCGAATTCCCGGCGTGCCCGGCGCAGCGCCGCCGACAGCACCGCGCGCAGGTGCGGATCGCCCCGCACTGCGTCCAGTTGCCGGGCCAGCCGGCACATCAGCTGTACGTCCTGCAGCTGGCCGAGGCGGTCGGTCTGGCGCTTCAGCGCGTGACGCGCAGACCCTTTCGCCGCACGGCCGCCGTCATCCGCGCCAGTCAGGGCATCGAGGGCTTCCAGCTGCAGTCGCAGGCGGCGCAGGCGCCGACGCCAGCGGTGACGCAGCAGTGCGGTCGGCGAATTTTCCGCTCGGCGGGCGGCCCGTTCGACGCGCCGCTGACTGCGCTCGATCGCCTGCCGCGCGGTGCGTGCGTCCAGCGTTGCCCAGGGCAGGTCGGCCATGGCTTCGCGCAGTGCCGAGATCGCATGGCGCCGGCCCGTGAAGCCCGGGTCCTGGAGCAGCGCCGCCTGGGTCGCGGCCTCACGCTGCAAGGCCAGCAGCACCGCCAGCGTGTCGCGCGCGGCGGTCGGCGTGGCCTCGTCCAGCGCGGCCGCCGTCAGCGTGGCGACGTGCGCATCGCGAAGCGGCGAAAGGCTTCGGCACAGCCGCTTCAACCGGGCATCGATCCGTTGCAGCTGTGCCCGGTCGGCACCGTGCAGCGACGCCTGCAGCAGGCCGAGCAGGGCGCGCAGCATGCGGATAGCCTTGCGCGCGCGGTGGATGGCCGTATGGCGATGGCGGGAGTCGGCAAGCGCGTGTGCGATGCGGCGGCACTCGCGGTCGGCCGCGGCGGCCAGCGCGACGCCGGGTGCGCCGTCGGGCGTGGGCCATGAATCCATGCGACCGGATGCAGCCATCTTCCCCTCGCCGGCTTGCCGGCTTACAGGGCGCGCGCGCCCGAGCCGGCAGTGTGCCGCGACGCCTGCGGCCTGCCAACGGCCGTGACGCCGCAGGTCGGCCGTGACTTCAGGCCCATGGACTAGTCATAACTTCACACTAATATTGAGGGCGATACAGGTAGCAGGCCGGGCAAACCGTGGACGGGGACGTCGCCAGCGCGCTGAAGAAATTCCAGAAGGAGCTCTCCGCCGGCACGGTGTCGCTGGCGCTGCTCGCGGTGCTCGGGGCGGCACGGCAGCCGATGTACGGCTACCAGATCGCCAAGCGGCTGGAGGCGGCGGGCGAGGGCGTGCTCGCGGGCAAGCAGAGCGCGCTGTATCCGGTGCTGCGCAACCTGGAGGCGGCCCAGCTGCTCAGCAGCGAAGTCGAGCCTTCCGTCAGCGGGCCGCCGCGCCGCTACTACCGCATCACCAAGACGGGTCGCGAGGTGCTCCGCGTCTGGACCGACGCCTGGCACGCCACGCGCGACTCGATGGACCGGGTTCTGGAGGGAGAGCTGTGATGCATGCGCCACGCACGATTGCCGACTACCTCGCGCAGCTGCGCGATGCCCTGCGGGGGGCCGATCCCGCGCTGATCCAGGACGCGCTGTATGACGCGGAGGAGCACCTGCGCGCCGAGCTGGCCGAGCAACCGGGACGCAGCGAGGCGGACATGCTCGCGCACGTCGTCGGCAGCTACGGTGCGCCGGAGGAGGTCGCCGAGCTTTACCGCGACCAGGAGATCCGGATCCAGCGCGCGCTGCGGCCGCCGCCGGCACCGAAGCGCCGCTCGCTGGCCGGCCGCTTCTTCGGCGTGGCCGCCGACGTGCGTGCCTGGGGCGCGCTGTTCTACATGCTGCTGGCGTTCGGTACCGGCATCGCCTACTTCGTGCTGGTGGTGGTCGGGCTGTCGATGTCGGCCGGCCTGTCGGTGCTGATCATCGGCATCCCGTTCATCGTGCTGTTCTTCGGCGTGGTGCGGGCGATGTCGCTGATGGAAGGGCGCATCGTGGAGGCCATGCTCGGCGTGCGCATGCCACGGCGGCCGCC
>JAGWVM010000094.1 GCA_018970895.1 Lysobacteraceae bacterium
CCGCCCCGATGTAGGGCGGGTTGGACACGACCAGGTCGAAGCGCAGCCCGGCCAGCGGCACCAGCCAGTCGCCGGCGACGAAGCCCACGTTGCCGATGCACAGTCGCCGCGCGTTGCGCGTGGCCACGTCGAGCGCCGCCGTGCTGGCATCCACGCCGACGACGCGGGCCTTCGGCCGCTCGGTGCCGATCGCCAGGGCGATGGCGCCGCTGCCGGTCCCCAGGTCGGCAACGCTGCACGGGCGTTCCGGCGGCAATCGCGCCAGCGCCAGCTCCACCAGCAGCTCGGTTTCCGGGCGCGGGATCAGCGTGGCCGGCGTGACCTCCAGCTCCAGCGACCAGAACCAGCGCCGGCCGGTGATGTAGGCCACCGGCTCGCCGGCGAGGCGGCGCTGCACCAGCGCGGCGAACGCCTGCTCGTCGGCCAGCGACAGCACGTCGTCGGCATGCGCGACGAGCCAGCTGGCCGGCCGCCGCAGCACGTGCTGCAGCAGGACTTCGGCATCGACGCGGCCGCCGAGGCGGCGGCCGGCATCACCCAGGGCGTGGCGGACTTCAGTCATGGCTGGCGGAGGCTTCCTGTGTGCGGTTCGCGGGCAGGTCCGGGGGCGCGGCACGGCGCACGCCGGACCGCCAGTAGCCGCCCTCGCTCCATGCCGCAAACGTCCAGCGTAACCAGCCGATGAGGGCGTTGGCCAGCCACAGCGCCCAGGCCAGCATGGCCAGCTTGTAGACCCACAACGGCACGCTCAGCACGCCGGCCCGCGGCAGCACGCCGGTGCTCTGGTCGGCGAACCAGCGCAGATTCCATGCGCTGGAGCCGTTACCGGCCACGTGCATGTCCGGCAGCCCCAGCAGGCCGCGCGGCACGGCCCCGACCAGCACCAGCACGGCGAGCGCGGTGAGCACCGCCAGGCCCACCTGCGCCAGGTTGAACAGGACCGGCGACGCCGGCGGCCGGATCCGCGCCCGCAACCCCATCGCGATCAGCCACGCCACCACCAGCGCGTAGGCGCTCCAGGCAAAGGCGGAAAAGCCCAGCCCGAGCAGCAGCCAATGGTGGAAGCGCAGCGGCGTCGGCGCGTAGCGCGCCAGCAGCCACGCGGCAATGAGCAGCACCGCCAGCTGGGACCAGTACAGCACCGCCGGACCCATCGACGGCCCCCACGTCCACAGCACCCAGCGGTCGCGCGGCAGCTGCAGGTCGAGCGCGATGTTGGCCACCGGCGCACGCAGGTCGAACGCGGCCGTGCCGGTGCGGGCGGCGATGCCTTCCGGCTGGCGCAGCACCACCTGGTAGGCATGCACGCCCGGCAGCAGCGGCAGGGCCAGCCTGCCGTCGCGCACGCCGAGGTTGAGCGTCTCGCCGTCGCGCCGCGCCTGCAGCAGTTCGGCGCCGGCCGGCAGCGTGATCGCGTGCTCGCCACCGCGGGTACTGCGCGCGGTGAGCTGCAGCGTCGTCTCGCTGGCCCGCTGGCCCGCCGCAGTGCCGACCTGCACGCGGTCGAAGGCGATGCTGGACCCGGCTACCGCCGACGGTTCGCTCAGGGCGAGCGTGAGCGTCTCGCCCGGCAGCGGCTGGAAGCGCATGCCATGGGACGCGGCGCTGGTGGGCACGCCGCTCGCCTCGACGTGCCACATCGGCGCGGCATCGACCTGCCAGACCTCGGCGCGCTCGGCGAGCGGCGGCGCGGTCAGCGACAGCGTCGGCGCGTGGTCGAGCCGGCTGGTCCAGCCCACCTGCGGCGTATCGGCGCTGAAGCTGGCCCGCAGGACGCCGTCGTGCACCCCCAGGTCGTCACCCTGCGGGTGCTCGCCCGGCAGCAGCGGCACGTCGACGCTGAAACCGCCCTGCGCCGGCGCCAGTCGCTGCACCGTGGTGCGGACCTGCCAGTCCACGCCGAACGACAGCTGGCGGATCACCCGCACGTAGGGCGGCAAGGGCTGCGCCACCTGCAGCGGGCTGCCACCGGGTGCGGTGCGCATGCGGCTGAGCGTGAGGCTGTCGCCGGCCAGTCGGGCGTCGTCCAGTCCGCTCGCGTTCCAGCCCTGGCCGATGAACCCCACGTGGGCGGGACGCAGCGGAAAGCCGAGCCGCACGCTGTCCGCGCCTGCGGCGATGCGATAGTGCAGCGTGACCTGGTGGACGCCCCGGTCCACCCGCAGCAGCAGCGCATCCCCGCGGCGTGCCAGCGCGGCAGGCTGGCCGTCCAGCCGGGCGTCCAGCAGCACCAGCGCATCGTCCGCCTGCGGCAACGGCAGGCCGCTGGCGGCGCCGGCATCGGCCGCCAGGGCCAGCTCGAGCGTATCGCCGCCGGCCTGCAGCTGGGCATCGGCGAGCGCCACGCAGTCCGGCGCGCACTTCGGCGCTTCGGTCAGCCGCTGGCGCAGGGCATCCAGCAGGCGGGGATCGGGGAAGGCCTGGCGCGCGTGGCCGGCCGGGGCCGCGAGCAGCCCGCACACCAGCACGGCGGTTGCCGCGACGCCGCGACGCCAGTCGTCCCAGCGGCCGCGCAGGGGCGTCACCAGCACCGGCACCATCCGCGCCAGCAGTGCCGCAAGCAGGCCGACCATCAGCACGCGCAGCAGGCGCACCAGCCAGGCCGGAGCGATCACCAGCCGCATGGTCTGCTCCGCCGTGACCGGGCCGGACCAGCCCAGCCGGTAGCTGTTGCCGGCCTGCCACGCCGGCTGGCCGCTGCCGGCCTGGGCCACGCTGCGGCTGTCCAGCGGCGCGCTGGAGACCGTCGAGCTCATCTCGACCGTGGCCGTCGCATCGCCAGCGCTCGCCGGAGGAGGCGCGGGAGCCGGCTCATACAATGGCGAGGGCGGAGCAGGCGGGGCGGGCGGAGGCGGGAGTGCAGCGGGCGGCGCACTGGCGACGTTCATGTCGGCCGGCACGACGCGACGCTGCTGCAGACCGGCCGCCTTCATGCCTGCGGCCACCCGCCCGGACCACGCGCCACCGACCACGCCGCTCTCCAGCTGCGGATGCAGCGCGTACTGCAGCTGCGTCGCCGCGAACGGCAGGGTCCACAGCACGGCGAGGACGAAGGCGGCCAGCGCGACGAAGCGCGCCGCGAAGCGAAGGCGCCCGTCCGGCAGCGCGCGCAGCAGCAGCACGAGAGCGAGCGCCACGGCCAGCGTCCAGCGCGGCGCCCCGCCCTCGTGCTGGGCCAGCAGCAGGAAGCCCGCTGCCAGCAACGCGCCGGGCCAGCCCAGCGCACGCCCGGCGAGCAGGGCGATCAGCGCCACCACGAACAGGTCGAGCAGGGTCCACTGCGCGATCCACGAATCCGGCGAACGGTCCGCGCCGTCGGCACCCAGCAGCCGGTAGCCCGGCGGCAGATGCAACGTGGCGTCGATGCCTTCCAGCGGCACCTGCCAGCCACTGGCGGGCAGGCGGCCGGCGTGCTGCGGCACGCGCAGGCCGGCGGACAGGTCGAGCGCTCGATCGCGCAGCTCGATGCCACGGCGGCCGTCCTTGCCGGCGCTGACCAGCAGCGGCTGCCCGTCCTGCCCGGCCCGCTGCAACAGCCAGGGCGCGCCCACGTCCAGCCGCTGCCGATGGCGCAGCGTGCCGGTGAGGCGGTCGACCGCACTGAGACCCGAACCGTCGAAATCCAGCCAAAGTTCGCGCTGCAGGCGCAGCCGGTCGTCCTGGCCGCCGCGATCGCCGCGATTGCCCTCGACGACGGTCAGGCCATGCGTGGCATCGACCGCGAACGCCGGCAGGCTGATCCAGGCATCCGGCACGCCGGTGCGCGCGGCATCCACGCCCTGCCCCTCGACACGGGTACCGCGCAGGTCGGTGTCATCGGCATAACTCCAGATCTCGTGCGCCGGCCACGGTGCGCCCGGCGGGCTGAACTGCACCGCGGCCAGCGGCGCGGTGGCCCGGGCGTCCAGAGTGATCTCCCACCGGCCCGGCCGCAGCTGCACGCGCAGCCGGCCATCCTGCTCCAGCCGCGCCGGCAGCTCACCGCCAACTCCGGTGGCGACGAAGCCCGGCGGCAAGACGGGACCCAGCAGCTGCTCGCGCGCCGACCCGGCGACATCGAGCCGCAGCTTGGTCTCCAGCCGCGGCGGCAGGCCATCGGCCAGCCGACGATAGACCCGCAGCGAGAGCGCGTCCGCCGCGCGCGCCGACGGAGCCGCCTCGCCGAGGGTCAGGCGGTTGCCGTTGCGCTCGACGCGGGCCACCGGCGTGCCGTCGACGGTGAGGTCGACCAGCGCGATCGACGGGGGCAGCGCCAGCGTGGCCGGCCGACGGCTCCAGTCCATGCCACCCTCGATCCGGTGACCGCCGGCGGCCAGCCACACCGAGGGCGCGCCGCCGTGCGCCAGCACCGGCTGCGGCTGGCCATCCACGCTCACCTGCTGCGGCCAGTCGCGCACATCGCCGGGCAACGCCACCCAGCCCGGTGCATCCAGGCTCGCCTGCAGCGTGAAGCGTGCACCATCCGCATCCGCCTGCAGGGCCAACCGGCCCGGCCAGACACACTGGCGCGCGTCGCCGGCGGCCATCGGCGCGGCGAGCAGCGGGCAGGCCTGTTCCGGCACGTCATGCAGCACCCAGCCCTGCCAGTCCTTGAGCGCGGGAGGAATGTCCTGCGCGGACAGCGGCGAAGCGAGCAGCGATGCCAGCAGCGCGAGCGCCCACCAGGCGCCCCGTGAACGACGTTCCATGGACCTCTCCCCCTGCCGTGTCGTGGGCCGGGCCAGTGTAGCGATGCCGCGGTACCGACGGCGCCGGTGCATCCCCCGCGGCAGCGCGCCCGTAAGGACCGATGCCCCCCGGATGAAACGGCCGCCGGTCGCCCGCGGGGTTGCCGGGCGCATCGCGCGCCGCCGTTACCCTGCCGCTGGAGCCCCCGATGCCTGTCTCCTCCCACGATCGCGACCGCGTGGTACCGCTACGTCCCCGACGCCCCCGCGGCCTTGCCGCGCTGCTTGCCGCACTCGTCGCCAGCCTGCTCACCGGTTGCCAGGCGACGCTGTTCGCGGGGCTCAACGCCACCGCGCGCGATGGTGGCGTGGTCGCCACCCGCAACGTCGAATTCGACCCGATGCATGCACTGGCGCTGGACGTGTATCGGCCTGCCGACGCGCACGGCGCCCCGGTGGTGGTGTTCTTCTACGGCGGCAGCTGGAAGTCCGGCAAGCGGCAGTGGTACCGCTGGGCCGGCGAGGCGCTGGCCCGACGCGGACTGGTGGTGGTGATCCCGGATTACCGCAAGTGGCCGCAGGTGCGGATGGGCGGATTCATGCGCGATGCCGCGAACGCGGTGGCCTGGGCCCATGCGCACGCCGGCGACTACGGTGGCGATCCCGACGCACTGTTCGTGATGGGCCACTCGGCCGGCGCCCATCTGGGCGCCCTGCTCGCCACCGACGGCCGCTGGCTGCACGGGGTCGGCATGCACCGCAGCCAGTTGCGCGGCTTCATCGGCCTGGCCGGGCCGTACGATTTCCTGCCGCTGACCGACCCGGACTTCATCGACATGTTCGGCCACGACCACGCCGAACAGCTGGCCTCGCAGCCGGTGCATTTCGTCGACGGCCACGCGCCGCCGATGCTGCTGCTGCAAGGCACCGACGACGACCTGGTGGCGCCACGCAACGCCAGCGCGCTGGGCGACGCGGTGCGGCGCGCCGGCGGCAGCGCCACGGTGGACATGATTCCGGACGTGGGCCACGTGACGTTGCTGCTGGCGATGTCGCGCCCGCTGCGCGGTCGCGCGCCGGTACTCGATCAGGTGTCCGGGTTCATCCGCGCGCACGCCGAGCGGTCGGCACGCCTGGCCATGGCGGCCTCGGCCCGGGTGCGTTGAGCCGGGCCACCGGCAAAAGAAACGCCGGGCGGTTGCCCGCCCGGCGTCCCCGGCCTTGCCCTGCGAGGGCGATACGGCTCAGCGCATGATCGCCGAAGCGTCCTGCTTCTGCTTCAACGCAGCGCACAGCAACGTGGACTCGGCGGTCTGCGCCAGGCCGCGGGCCGCGCCCGGCGCCTGGTCGAGGCGGCCCTTGAAGAACGCCTGCAGCCGGTCGGCCTCGGCCTTCGAGCAGCCGCCGCCGCCCATCAGGCTGGGCAGGCGACCGCCGGCGAAGCTGCCGGTGCGGGCGAGGATCTGGTCGTAGTGCGCCACGGACCAGCTCCACATCGCATCGCGGCCGGCCTCGGTATCGCGCCCGCCACGCAGCAGCGCCGCCATCTCGCCCACTTTCACCGCCTTGCTCAGGGCGAAGTCGCGGATCTGCCCGACCAGGGCCGGATCCTCGACGCTGGCCAGGCCGGCCAGGATCGCGTTGCGGGTGGCCGGGTCGCTGGTCTTCGGCAGCGTGTCGATCAGCGCATCGACCACCGGTTTGCCGTGCTCCTGCGCGGCCACGCCCAGCGCCACGCCGAGCAGGTCCGGGTCGGCGGCGGCGTAGTCGAGGCTGCCGTCGGGCTTGCGCTTCATCACCGCGTCGCCCTGCTTGAGCAGCTCGGCACGCACCGCGGGCAACTTCACGTCCATGCCGAGGAAATCGGCCAGCGTGCTGCGCATCAGCGAGTCGCCGTCGGCTTCGCCGGGCTTGCGGTGGTAACCCAGCGCCTCGAGGCGCGGCAGGTAGGCGTCCTTCGCCCAGTCGGCGAGCCTGGCGCGCTCGGCATCGGTGCTGGCGAGGTTGCGCCAGATCCAGCCGAAGGTGCCCAGCGGCGCGGTGGCCACGTCGTCGGTCTTCGAGGCGGCCAGCGGCTTGAGCGCGGCCAGCGCGTCGGCGGCGTCGATGTCGCCGTGGCGGAAGCTCGCGCCCACCGCGTCGGCGTAGGCCAGCTGCTCGGTGTCGGCCAGCGAGCCGATCTGCTTGCCCAGCGCGGCGAGGCCCGCCCGGGTCATGCCGAAGCGGTAATAGCCCTGCGCGTCGGCGTTGGGCATCACCCAGGTCGGCGTGCTGGCACCGGCCAGCACCATCGAGCCTTCGGCCTTGTCGAGCATCTGGCAGCTCACCTTGCTGCCGCCCGGCACGCCGTAGCGCACGCACACCGGCACGCCCCACACGCGGTGGCTGTCGCCGGCGGAACCGACCGGCAGGTAGCGGCTCTGGCTCAGGTGCAGGATGGTCTGGCCGTCCTTCTGCTCCAGCTTCGTCTGCACGTAGGGCACGCCGGACTGGTTGAGGAAGCTCTTGAACGCGTCCTTGAACGCCTCGCCCTTGTCGGCGGCCTGGGCGATCGAGTCGACCAGGTCGTCGGCGGTGGCGTTGCCGAACTTGTGCTCCTGGATGTACGCGCGCATGCCCTTCTGGAACACCGCCGGCGTCACGTAGTGCTCAAACATGCCGAGCACCGCCGCACCCTTCTGGTAGGTGATGCCGTCGAACGCGGTCATGATGTCGCCGTTGCCGGTGATCGGCTGGCGGATCTTGCGCGCGCTGACCAGGCTGTCGTTGTTCATCGCGCCCTGCGCACCGCGGATGCGGTCCAGATCGGCGCGATATTCCGGGTGCACCGCCATGGTGACCTTCTGCTGCATCCAGGTGGCGAAGGCCTCGTTGAGCCAGATGTCGTTCCACCACTTGGTGGTGACGGTGTCGCCGGTCCACTGGTGGGCCAGCTCGTGCGCGGTGACGTTGAACGAGCCGCGCACGTACTGCGCCGGGGAATCCGGATCGAGCAGCAGCAGCCAGTCGCGGAAGGTGACCAGGCCCGGGTTCTCCATCGCGCCGGCGGCGAAGTCCGGCGCGGCCAGCAGGTCGAGCTTGCCGAACGGATAGCCGAAGCCGTAGTAGTTCTCCAGCGTGTGGATGATGCTCGGCGTCTCGCTGAGCACGTGCTGCATGCGGTGGCCCTCGCCCTTGGCCGCCACGCCGCGCAGCTTCAGCGGCGTGCTGCGGTAGGCGTCGGGAGAGATGTCCGGGCCGGCCACGATATCCCACGGACCGACGCCGAACGCGACCAGGTAGGTCGGCAGCGGTCGGGTCGGGGCGAAGGTGATCGTCTTCCAGCCCTTGCCGGCCGGCTTCTCGCTCACCTCGCCGGTATTGGCCACCGCCTTCTCGCCGTCGGGAATGGTCAGGGTGAGGTCGAACGGGGTCTTGTAGTCGGGCTGGTCGAAGCCGGGGAAGGCGTAGCGCGCGCTGATCGGCTCCATCTGCGTCATCGCGTACGGCTGGCCTTCGTGGCTGACCTTGTACAGGCCCTGCAGCTGCAGGTTCAGCGGGGCGGTGTAGTCGAACGCCAGGGTGATCTGCTGCGGCTTCACGGTGTGGCCGAAGTCGACACGGGCCACGCCCTCGTGCGGCGCGGCGGCCACGTACTTCGCCGTCGTGGTCTTGCCGGCGGCGTCGGTCAGGCGGACCTTCGACACGGCGAGATCGGCGCCGTGCAGCCAGACGTGGTCGGAAGTCCGGGTCAGCTTCACCGTGATCACGGTGTGGCCGGAGAAGTCCTTCTGGTGCGGGTCGACCTTGAAGGCGAGCCGGTACGACTGCGGCACCGCCCAGGTGGGCAGCAGGCCATGTGGCACGGCATCCCCGCCCGCGGCGAACGCGGTGCCGCAACTGGCGGCGAGGGCGGTGAACAGGAGCGGTCGGAGGAGGCGCATGGGGCGTGTCCGGAGGCAAGGGAACCCCGAACGCTAGGCAGCCCATGACCTGTGACCCAGTGCCAGAAGGCACCCCCGACATGGCGCAACGCAAAAAAAACCGGTGAGCGGGCGGGGCCCGGTCACCGGCGGGAGCGCACGCGGGCCGGCCGGGAGTGGGGGGGAGCCGGGCACCGCGTGGGTGCTTGCGTGGGCATGCGCGGAGTGCGGAGGGCAGGACCGGGAGCGGGTCCGCCGCGATGACCACGGACGCAGGGTAGTTTCAGCCCATTGCATCAAGCAAATTGATTGTTACCATCGTAGCCATAGTCTTTGACTATTTTGGAGGAAGGCCATGAATCTGCGCGATCTGCAGTATCTGGTGGCGCTGGCCGAGCACCGCCATTTCGGCCATGCCGCCGAAGCCTGCTTCGTCAGCCAGCCCACCCTGTCCACGCAGATCCGCAAGCTCGAGGACGAGCTCGGCGTGTCGCTGGTCGAACGCACACCGCGCAAGGTGCTGCTGACCGAAGTCGGCGCAGAGATCGCCGCCCGCGCCCGCGAGGTGCTCAACGAGGTCGAGCAGATCCGCGCCGTGGCGCGGCGCACCCGCGATCCCGAGTCCGGCACGGTGCGGCTGGGCATCTTCCCCACCCTCGGTCCGTACCTGCTGCCGCACGCGGTGCCGATGGTGCGCGAGGCGTTCCCGCGGCTGGAGCTGCTGCTGGTGGAGGAGAAGACCGAGGTGATCCTGCGGCTGCTGCGCGAGGGCAAGCTGGACGTCGGCATCCTCGCCCTGCCGCTGCACGAGGACAGCCTGCACGTGGAGTTCCTGTTCGAGGAACCGTTCGTGCTGGCGGTGCCGCAGTCGCATCCGCTGGCGCGCCGCCACGGCCAGCTGAAGCTGGCGGACCTTTCCAACGAGAGCCTGCTGCTTCTGGAGGACGGCCACTGCCTGCGCGACCAGGCGCTGGAGGTGTGCCACCTGGCCGGCGCCGGCGAGCGCAACGGCTTCCGCGCCACCAGCCTGGAGACGCTGCGCCAGATGGTCTCGGCCGAAGTCGGCATCACGCTGCTGCCGATCCTCGCGGTCAAGCCGCCGGTGGCGCAATCGGGCAATCTGCGGCTGATCGAGTTCAAGGCGCCGGCGCCGAGCCGGCGGCTGGCGATGGTCTGGCGCAAGAGCTCGGCCATGGATGGCTTCCTCACCCGCCTGGCCGACGTGCTCAAGCGCCTGCCGGCGGAGCTGCTGGACACCCGTACGGCCGTCCAGCCCGCCGGCGCTTCCGCGCGGCCGGCCGCCTAGCTCCGGCGATGCGCCGGCCCCGCCTGCAGCCCCGACATCGCCGGCAGCGATCGGCATGAACGGCCGCCGCCTCCTGCTGCTGGGCGCCGCGCTGGTGGTGCTGCTGGGCGCCATGCGCTGGTGGCACCACCGCGGGCCGGTGCACGACGCGCCCGGGGTGCTGGCGCCCGACAGCCCCGAACAGGTCGACCTGGACACCCCGGCACGCCTGCAGCGCGGTGACGTGACCCTGCTCACGCGGGCGCACTTCGTCCTCACCGCCCGGGTGCTGTCGCGCGAGGACTACCGCTTCGACGACGGCGCCTCGCTGGCACCGACGGACCTCGCGCTGGGCTGGGGCCGCATGTCCGACAGCGCGGTGCTGGACCGCATCCGCATCAGCCAGGGCGGCCGCTTCTATCACTGGCAGGTCGACCGCTTCCCGATCCCGCGCCGCGAGATCGAGGAGTCCAGCGCCAACATGCACATCATCCCGGCGGATGCCGGCGTGCGCGGCATGCTGGCGCGGGTGCGGCCGGGCGAGGTGGTGCACATCGAAGGCTTCCTGGTCGACGCCCGCCGCCCCGGAGGCTGGCGCTGGAACACCTCGCTCACCCGCGATGACACCGGCAACGGCGCCTGCGAACTGGTGTTCGCGGAGTCGCTGGTGATCGAGCGCTGACGGCGCTGCGTCGCGCTCAGTAGTGCAGCAGGCTGTGCAGCGGCGTGACGCGATCCCAACGCGCGCGGCCACCCAGTGCGTCCAGCTCGATCAGCACCGAGGCACCGGCCAGCTCGGCGCCCAGTTCGACCACCAGTGCGCGCGCCGCCGCCAGCGTGCCGCCAGTGGCCAGCACGTCGTCGACGATCAGCGTGCGCTCGCCCGGCCGCAGCGCACCGGCACGCGCCTCCAGCCGGTCGCTGCCGTACTCGAGCTGGTAGTCCACCCCGGTGACCGGTGGCGGCAGCTTGCCCGGCTTGCGCAGCGGCACGAACCCGGCCTTCAGCTTCTGCGCCAGCGCCGCGCCGAAGATGAAACCGCGCGACTCGATCCCGCATACCGCCTGCACGCCGCGCCCCAGCCACGGCTCGGCCAGCGCGTCGATGCAGCGTGCGAACGCGCCGGCGTCGGCCAGCAGCGGCGTGATGTCGCGGAACACGATGCCGGGCTTCGGGAAATCGGGCACGGCGCGGACCAGCGAGGCGAACTCGGTCATCGGGATCATCCGGAAACGGCAGCCGGCAGCGGCCGGCGTGGACGCAGCGCGCCGAGCAGGATACCGGCCAGCGCCAGCAGCAGGCCGAGCCAGTCCATCGGGCCGGTTGGCCGGCCGAACAGCAGCACGTCGACGACGAAGGCCAGCGCCGGCTGCAGCAACAGCAGCAGCCCCACCAGCGAGGCCGGCAGCCGCGGCATCGATCGCCCGATCAGCAACCACGCGACCACCTGGCCAAGCAGGCCCAGCGCCAGCAGCGACAGCCAGCCGCGCACGGTGGCCAGCGCCAGCGACTCGCCGTCGGCCACGCACCACAGCGCCAGCGCGCCGGCACACAGCAGGCTCATCAGCCCGAGGAACTGCGCCGGCGGCAGACCGGTGCGCCCGGCCAGCGCGCGGCGGAAACTCAGCAGGTACACGGTGTAGGCCAGGCAGCTGGCCAGGCCGAACCACACGCCAAGGCGGTGCTGCGCGTCGAACAGCGACCAGTGCGCGCCCACCAGCAGCCACAGCCCGGCCAGCGCCAGCGCCATGCCCGGCCAGAACGCCGGCGCCAGCCGTTCGCGATAGGCCAGCACGCCGACCACGGCAAGCAGGAACACCTGGAAGTTGGTCAGCAGCGTCGCCACGCCCGGGCCGACCCACAGGATCGAGCGGTGCCAGAGGATCAGGTCGGTCGCCAGGCCGATCGCCGGCAGCAGCGCCAGCCCCACGTCGGCACGGCGGATCGCCTGCCAGCGCCCGCGCAGCGCCACCCAGCCGAACAGCGCGGTGCCGCCGAACAGCATGCGGTAGAACGCGGACACGCCCGGCGCCACCTGAGCCAGCACCACGAAGATGCTGGTGCACGACAGCAGCGCGGCACCCAGCGCCATCGCCAGCACGTCGGCGCGGGCCGGCAGCGGAAACTCCGCCGGACGGGCCGGCGCGACGGGCGAGCTGGCACGCATCAGCGGATCAGGCGGGCAGCGGACCGTCGAGGTCCGGACCGGCCTCCCACGCGGCCGCTTCGGCCCGTGCCACGGTCAGTGCACGCTCCAGCTCGGCCACCACGGCGGCGGCCTGCTCGCGGGCGGCCTCGGGCACCATCACCGCCACGTAGTCGATCGCCGGCAGCTGGCCGACGCCGCCGGTGAGGTATTCGCCCGAGACGAACGCGGGGATCTCGGCGCGCTCGAGCGCATCCTTCACCAGATGGGCATCGATCAGCGATTCGGCGCGGTAGGCGATGTGCATGCCCCGCACGCTAGTGCGGAAGCGCCGCCCCGGCAAGCGGCGCCGCGCCGCCGGGCACGCCGCCGCACGGGGTGGCCGGGCGACGTCCACGGGGTAAACTGCAAGGATTTTCCCCGTCACGCGCCGCGAGCGACCCGCCCGATGTCCAACGAAACCCCCAGCGCTCCGACCGGTTCCGCCGCCGATGCCCCGCGCGATTTCATCCGCCAGATCATTCGCGACGACCTGGCCAGCGGCAAGCACGCCAGCACCCGCACGCGCTTCCCGCCGGAGCCGAACGGCTACCTGCATCTCGGCCATGCCAAGGCGATCTGCCTGAACTTCGGCATCGCCCGCGAGTTCGCCGGCGGCTGGTGCAACCTGCGCCTGGACGACACCAACCCGGGCAAGGAAAACCCCGAGTTCGTCGAGGGCATCAAGGAGGACGTGCGCTGGCTCGGCTACGAGTGGCACGAGCTGCGTCACGCCTCGGACTACTTCGAGGTGTTCTACCGCGCCGCGATCAAGCTGATCGAGGACGGCAAGGCCTACGTCGACGACCTCGACGCCGACCAGGTGCGCGCCTACCGCGGCACGCTGACCGAGCCGGGCCGCAACTCGCCTTACCGCGACCGCAGCGTGGCGGAGAACCTGGACCTGTTCCGCCGCATGCGCGCGGGCGAGTTCGCCGACGGCAGCAAGACGCTGCGCGCGAAGATCGACATGGCCTCGGGCAACATCAACCTGCGCGACCCGGCGATCTACCGCATCCGCAAGGTGGCCCACCAGAACACCGGCGACGCCTGGCCGATCTACCCGATGTACGACTACGCTCACTGCCTGTCCGACGCGCTGGAGTCGATCACCCACTCGCTGTGCACGCTGGAGTTCGAGGACCACCGTCCGCTGTACGACTGGTTCGTCGACCACGTCGACCTGCCCAACCACCCCGAGCTGTGGCAGCCGCTGGTCGACGCCGGGCTGGAGACGAAACCCAGCAAGCCGCGCCAGATCGAGTTCTCGCGCCTCAATCTCAGCTACTCGATCACCTCCAAGCGCAAGCTCGCCCAGCTGGTGAACGAAGGGCACGTGGACGGCTGGGACGACCCGCGCATGAACACCCTGCGCGGCCTGCGCCGGCGCGGCTTCACCGCGGCCAGCATCCGGTTGCTGATCGAGCGCCTCGGTGTGAGCAAGCAGAACAGCGTGATCGACTACGCCGTGTTCGAAGGCTGCGCGCGCGAGGACCTCGACGCCG
>JAGWVM010000238.1 GCA_018970895.1 Lysobacteraceae bacterium
GATCCGGAGCCACTTGTCCACAGCACCAACGTTGGATTTCATGCGCGTGCCCTCCTGTAGGTAGCCGCAGCATGGCAGCCACGGTCCGCAGCCCCCTTGACCGCGGTCAACTGAGGCGGGGAATCACCCCCTCCCGGGGGCGTTCCGCCGCCCGGGCAGCGGCGCCGAACGCGACGGCACCCCTGCCCTCCCGGCCACGCACACACCCCGCCGGTCCGGCTCAGCCCCCGGCGGGCTTCGCAATATCGCCGAGGTAATCGGGCCTGCCGCCCTCACGCACCAGATGCGGGTACTTCAGACCGTCGTGGTAATCCACCGCGAGGGTCTGGTAGGTGTCGAGATACGAGACCGTCAGCGTGATCGGCGCGCGACCGGCCTTTGCCCGCCGGATGGCGTCCTTGAGCGCATCGCCGGTGAAATGCTCGCCGTCCACCGCCACGATCTTCATGCCCGGAACCAGGCCGGCCGTGTAGGCCGGGCCGTCCCACTGCACGTCGCTCACCTCGCCCTCGTCGGACATCGTCGCGCCGATCGAATAGGCCAGGTCGACGGCGTGATGGGCCCGCGACACGGCCTGGTCGTAGTCCGACGGCGTGTCGGTGTACACCACCTTCCAGCCGCCCCGCTCGATGCCGTGCTCCGGCAGCGCCTTGCCGGTGGCATCCAGCCGCTGGCGCAGGAAGCGGGCCCAGTCGAACGGCTGCACCTGGTTCAGCGCGCCGACCAGGTCGTCGAAGGTGTAGGTCCTGGTGACGTAGCTGCCGTTGTCCATGCTGTAGAACCGCCGGGCGAAATCATCCAGCGAACGGCGGTTGTGGCTGAGCTGGCGAATCTTGGTGTCGACGTCCAGCCACAGCAGCTCGCCCTCCGGATAGAAGTCGGTGCCGCGGCGGTAGTTGCCCCAGTAGTCGCCGTTGAAATAGAGCAGCTGCGCGCTGGTCGCGGTGTCCTGCAGCGAACGCCAGGCGCGTCCGGTGCGATGGGCCATCCGCGCCCCGACCGCGGCCAGCGACTCGCGGAACTGCGCCGGCGTCAGCAGGCCCGAGCGCACCGCCAGCACGGTGGACCAGTACTCGGTCAGCCCCTCGTACGACCACACCATATCGGACGGCTGCGGCGTGTTGAACGCCGGCGTCCACATGTCGGCCGGACGACGGAACTTGCCGTTCCACGAATGAGTGAACTCGTGCGGGATCAGCGTGGCCGAGGCGAGGAACGCGTCGGGGTCGGTGAGGAAGGTCGCGCCCGTCATCTCGAAGCTCGACTGGTGATGCTCCAGGCCCGTGCCCGCCACGTGGTCGGACACCGTGAGCAGCAGGTCGTAGTGGTCGTAGTGGTGCGCGTGGAAGAGTGCGTAGAGCTGCTTCACCATGCGGCGATAGGCGGCCACGTGCGCATCGCTGATCTGCACTGACGCCGCGCTGTCGCCCACGATGTTCAGGTGCACTGGCGTCGCGTCGCCCGGGGCCAGGTCGACGCGCCGGAAGTACTCGCCGGCGATCAGCGGCGAGTCGATGAAGTTGTTGAAGCGCATCGGCTTGAAATGCACCGCGTCGCCCGAGCGGCTCGCCACCTCCATCGCCGTGGCGAACTGCCAGCCCGCCGGCAGCACCACGGTCGGCCGGATCGGGATGTCACGGGCGAAGTAGCCGCCGGGATAGAACGCCACCTGGGTCGGATCCAGGTCCACCAGATGCGGCGTGGACCACACCTCGTAGCCGTACCAGACGCCCGGTCCGGGCGAGAGGTACTGGAAGGCCAGGTCGATGTGATCGGCCCCCGCCGGCACGTCCAGGTGCAGCGTGTACATGTCCTCCACGTCGCGCCGCCACGGCACCGGCTTGCCGTTCGCCGTGATGACCGGGCCGGCGATGTTGGCGATCGACCCGTCCGGTGCGTGATCGGGCAGCGGCCACTTCGGGTAGTACAGGGTCAGCGGCCCGGGCGACACCGGAATCGTCTCGTGCATGCGGTAGATGCGGCGCGGCGCATCGCGCAGGTCCACCTCCAGCGTCAACGTACCGGGATAGGGCACGTCCTTCGCGGCCGCGGACGCCGACGCCTGCGCGCAGCCCGTCCCGGACACGACGCAGGCGGACACGAAGGCAAGCGCATGCATGCCTTGCCGAAGAGATACTGATTTCACTGGAGCCCCCGAGGACAAGCGATGACCACCGCACGCCGAGCGCAGGAAAGCCCGACACGGCTGCGGAAAGCCCCCACGTCTTAATGTCTCCGGGGGGATGACGTCAACTTGCCGGAAAGGCCCGGACGTGACCCGACCGATCAGCCGCGCGACATGGGCACGGCCCTCCCGGCCCCCTCAAGGGACGTCGATGCGCCGCTCGGTGCACTGCCCCCGGGCCGAACTCCGCTTTTCCATGCGAAGCCCGACCCCGATTAACCGGCCGGCGATCAGGCATCCGGCTCAGCCAGGCGGTGACTCCGTGCCCTTCTTCATGGGCTCGGTTTGTGCCTCGCCCAGCGTGCGATCCAGAAACTGCACGGCCCGCCGCCACCAGTACGGGACCATGTAGATGGTGTGCGGCTTTCCGGGGAAC
>JAGWVM010000095.1 GCA_018970895.1 Lysobacteraceae bacterium
GAGCGCGAAGCCGGAGCGCTGTTCGAATCGGCACGCAGCCGGCTCGAGCGCATCGTGCTCGAGCGCCCGGTGGAATGGCTGCGCCTGCGCGCCGACGAGCTGCCGCCGTTCGTGCCCGGCGGCCGCGACCTGTTCGACTTGCGTCCCGAGCAGGCCCTCCCGCTGGCGCAGCTGCAGGAGCGCCTGCGCGCCCGGCTGGGCGACGACGCGCTGTACCGCCTGCAGGCCACGCCCGATCCGCGGCCGGAGCGGGCGCAGCGCATCGCCGACGATGACGAGCGGCCGGACACCCCGCCGGCCGCGCTGCCGCGCCCGACCTGGCTGCTGCCGCGACCGGTGCCGCTGCGCACGCACGGCCTGCGCGTGCTGGCCGGTCCGGAGCGCATCGAGAGCGGCTGGTGGGACGGTGGCGACCTGCGCCGCGACTATTACGTGCTGGAAACCGCCGAGGGCCAGCGTGCCTGGGCGTTCCGCCCGGCCGGCGAGCGGCCGGACACGCCGGCGGGCTGGATGCTGCACGGGTGGTTCGCATGAGCCGGGGCGGCAAGCCGCCGCTGCGCGTCGTATCGGCGGCCCCCCCCCCTCCCTCCGAACCGGCAAAACCGGCGACGCCAGCCACCCCCGAACCGCCCGGCTACGCCGAGCTGCACTGCCTGTCGCCCTACTCGTTCCTGCGCGGCGCCTCGCATGCGCAGGAACTGTTCGCCCGCGCCCGGGCGCTGGACTACACCGCACTGGCGATCACCGACGAATGCTCGATGGCCGGCATCGTGGACGCGCTGCGGGCGCAGGACGCTACCCGTCCGGCCGAGGGCAAGCCGCCCGCCGTGCGGCTGATCGTCGGCGCCGAGTTCCGGCTCGCCGACGGCCCGAAGCTGGTGCTGCTGTGCGAGGACCACGCCGGCTACACCCGGCTGTGCCGGCTGATCACCCTGGGCCGGCGCCGCGCCGGCAAGGGCGGCTATCACCTGCAGCGCGCGGATCTCGCCGACGGCCTGCCCGGCACGCTGGCACTGTGGCTGCCGGACGCCACGCCCGACGCCGGCCACGGTCGCTGGATGGCCGACACCTTCGCCGGCCGCTGCTGGCTGGCGGTGGAGCTGCACCACGGCCCGGACGACGCCGGGCGCCTGCGAAGACTCGCCGCGCTGGCCGGCACGCTGGAAATGCCGCTGGTTGCCAGCGGCGACGTGCACATGCACGTGCGCGGCCGCCGCGCCCTGCAGGACACGCTCACCGCGATCCGCCTGCGCCAGCCGATCGCGGCCATCGGCGACCGGCTGTTCCCCAACGGCGAACGCCACCTGCGCCGGCGCGAAGTGCTGGCGGCGAACTATCCGGCCGCGCTGATGGCCGAGACCCTGCGCATCGCCGCGCGCTGCACCTTCGACCTGCGCAGCCTGCATTACCGCTACCCGAAGGAGCTGGTGCCCGGGGGCCACACCGCCGCCTCGTGGCTGCGCCAGCTCACCGAGCAGGGCATCCGCTGGCGCTGGCCGGGCGGCGAGACGCCCGCGGTGCGCGCGCGCATCGAGCACGAGCTGAAGCTGATCCGCCAGCTCGACTACGAGGCCTATTTCCTCACCGTGTCGGACATCGTGCGCTTCGCCCGCAGCCGGGACATCCTCTGCCAGGGCCGCGGCTCGGCGGCCAACTCGGCGGTGTGCTTCGCGCTCGGCATCACCGAGGTCAACCCCGACAAGATCGACCTGCTGACCGAGCGCTTCATCTCGGTAGAACGCCGGGAGCCGCCCGACATCGACGTCGACTTCGAGCACGAACGGCGCGAGGAGGTGATCCAGTACATCTACGGCAAGTACGGCCGCGAGCGTGCCGCGCTGGCCGCCACGGTGATCCGCTACCGCGGCAAGAGCGCGGTGCGCGACGTGGCCCGGGCGCTGGGCCTGCCGATGGACCAGGTCAACGCGCTCAGTCGCCTGTTCGCCCGCGGCCAGGGCGACACGCCGCTGCCGGTGCTGCTGCGCGAGGGCGGCTTCGATCCGGACAGCGCGCTGATCCGCCGCGTGCTGCACCTCACCCATCAGCTGGTCGACTTCCCGCGCCACCTGTCCCAGCACGTCGGCGGCTTCGTCATCAGCGACGCCGCGCTGGACAGCCTGGTGCCGGTGGAGAACGCGGCGATGGCCGACCGCACCGTGATCCAGTGGGAGAAGGACGACCTGGAGTACATGCGCATGCTCAAGGTCGACTGCCTCGCGCTGGGCATGCTCACCTGCCTGCACAAATGCCTTGACCTGCTGCGCGCGCACCGCAACCAGCGCGGCGACCGCGATTTCGCCACGCTCGCCTCGCTGCCGCAGGAGGACCAGGCCACCTATGACATGATCCGCCGCGCCGAGACCGTCGGCGTGTTCCAGATCGAGAGCCGCGCGCAGATGGCGATGCTGCCGCGGCTGCGGCCACGCGAGTTCTACGACCTGGTGATCCAGGTGGCGATCGTCCGGCCCGGGCCGATCCAGGGCAACATGGTGCACCCCTACCTGGCGCGGCGGCACGGCCGCGAGCCGGACATGTGGCACCACCCGGACGTGGCGGCGATCTTCAGCCGCACCAAGGGCGTGCCGCTGTTCCAGGAACAGGTGATGAAGCTGGCCATCGTCGCGGCTGGCTACACCCCGGGCGAAGCCGACCAGCTGCGCCGCTCGATGGCCGCCTGGAAGCGCCACGGCGGCATGGAGCCGCACCGCGAACGCATCACCGCCGGCCTGCTCCGGCTCGGCTACGCGGAAGCGTTCGCCGAACAGCTGTTCGAGCAGATCAGGGGCTTCGGCTCCTACGGCTTTCCCGAGTCGCATGCGGCCAGCTTCGCCAACCTGGTCTACGTGAGCTGCTGGCTGAAGTGCCACGAGCCGGCGGCGTTCGCCTGCGCCCTGCTGAACGCGCAGCCGATGGGCTTCTATGCCCCCAGCCAGATCGTGCAGGAGGTGCGGCGGGTCAGCCGCATCCGCGTGCATCCGGTCGACGTGCGCCACAGCGACCGGGACTGCACGCTGGAAGACGATCCGCACCATCCGCGCGGTCAGCCGGCGCTGCGGCTGGGCCTGCGCATGATCGCCGGGCTCGGCGTGGACACGGCCGAACGGCTGGTGGCCGCGCGTGCACAGCAACCGTTCCGCGACGTCGAGGATCTGTGCCTGCGGGTGGACCTCACCCGCCCGCAGCGCGAGGCACTGGCCGAAGCCGGCGCGCTGCGCGGCCTGGCCGGTCACCGGCACCGCGCGCGCTGGGCGGTGACCGGCATCCAGGCCCAGCTGCCGCTGTTCGCCGGCCAGGCCAGCGGCGAGGACGCGATCGTGCTGCCGCCGCCGACCCGCGCCGAGGACACCCTCGCCGACTACGCCCGCACCGGCCTCACCCTGGGCGCGCATCCGCTGCACCAGCTGCGCGCGCAGATGCGGGCGCGGCGCTGCCGCGACTCGCGCGAGCTGGAACACGCCCGCCACGGCAGCACCGTGCGGACGGCCGGACTGGTCATCACGCGACAACAGCCGGGCACCGCCAGCGGCGTCATCTTCGTCACGATGGAAGACGAGCACGGGCCGATCAACGTGATCGTCTGGCGGCACGTCGCCGAGCAGCAGCGCCGCGCGCTGGTCGGCTCGCGCCTGCTGATGGTCGACGGCCAGTGGCAGCACGTGGACGGCGTACGCCACCTGCTGGCGCGGCGCCTGACCGATCTCAGCGATCTGCTCGGCGGGCTCGCCGCCGGCTCGCGCGATTTCCACTAGCGGCCGGCATCGGTGTGACCAGCGCGATGGGGGTGTGCCCGGAGCGGGGATCGAACCCGCATGGCCTTGCGGCCGAGGGATTTTAAGTCCCTTGCGTATACCAGTTTCGCCATCCGGGCCCGAAGGCTGGCATTGCGACGGCGCGCAATGCGGCCGGATCGTAGCACGCGGATTCCGGCCGACCCGGCGCGATGACCGGACACAAAAAAGCCCGCGCGGGGCGGGCCTGTCGGGACATCGCAGCGTCCCGGAAAAACGATGGAGGCCTGGGTCGGAATCGAACCGGCGTACGCGGATTTGCAGTCCGCTGCATGACCACTCTGCCACCAGGCCATCGCTTCAAAAAAACAAAACCCCGGAGACCCGAGGTTTTGCCGAAGATGGAGCGGGAAACGAGACTCGAACTCGCGACCCCGACCTTGGCAAGGTCGTGCTCTACCAACTGAGCTATTCCCGCATCTGAGCCCGAAATGATAGCAGAAGGACAACGGTTGGGAAGAGGTTTCTTTGCGGCTTTCGACGCTTCCCGACCGGTATCGCCGGTTCCGTCGGCCTGCCCCGGAAACGACGAAGCCCCGGTCGGGACCGGGGCTTCGTGCGATGCAATCTGGAGCGGGAAACGAGACTCGAACTCGCGACCCCGACCTTGGCAAGGTCGTGCTCTACCAACTGAGCTATTCCCGCATCGGAGTCGCGCATTCTAGCGTGAGATCGCAACCCGTCAACCCCTTATCTCAATCGTCATCGGCCGCCGGTGGCCGCGTCAGGTCGCCACTCAACGCCGGCCAGGCGGCGCGCACGTAGTACAGGCCCGACCAGATGGTGAGCACGCCCGCGGCCACCAGCAGGAATTCGCCCACGTGGTACAGGCGCAGCGTCTCGGCGTCGTGCTGCACGATCAGCACGGTGAGCGCGACCATCTGCATCACCGTCTTGAGCTTGCCGATGAAGGCCACCTTTACCGCCGCGCGCATGCCGATCTCGGCCATCCACTCGCGCAGCGCGGAGATGCTGATCTCGCGCCCGACGATGATCGCCGCGGTCACCGCCATCACCACCCCGAACCAGTCGTGGTCCGGCAGTGCGTTGCTGTAATGCGCCTCCACCACCCGATGGTGCGACTCCACCAGCAGGAACAGCGTAACCGCCACCATCAGCTTGTCCGCGACCGGGTCGAGGAACGCGCCGAACGCCGAGGTCAGCTTCAGCCGCCGGGCCAGGTAGCCGTCCAGCCAGTCGGTCACCGCCGCCAGCAGGAACACCACCGCCGCCACGATGTTGTGGCCACGGAACGGCAGGTAGAACGCAATCACCATCACCGGCAGCAGCGCAACGCGGAACAGGGTGAGCCAGGTGGGCAGGTTGATGCGCATCACTTACTCGGACTCTCGGGTGGCGACACCGCCAAGTGTCGCACGATGCGGCCGGCACCCCCAGCGGGCGTCCGGCCTCACGGGTGCATCGCCGCGTAGATGCGTTCGGCCAGGCCGCGGTCGATGCCCTTCACCGACATCAGCTCCTCGACGCCGGCCGCCTCCACGCCGGCCAGCCCGCCGAAGGCCTTGAGCAGGGCGGCGCGACGGCGTGCACCCACGCCCGGCACGTCCTCCAGCACGCTGCGTTCGCGCGCCTTCTCTCGTCGCTTGCGGTGGCCGCTGATGGCGAACCGGTGCGCCTCGTCGCGCACCGCCGCGACCAGGTGCAGCGCCGGCGAGGCCGAGCCCGGATGGATCTCGCGACCCTGGTCGGCCAGCACCAGGGTCTCCTCGCCCGCGCGCCGGCCCGGCCCCTTGGCCACGCCGACCACGATGATTCCTGTCACCCCCAGCTCGCGCAGCACGTCCAGCGCCTGCGCCACCTGCCCGCCGCCGCCGTCGATCAGCAGCACGTCGGGCTTCGCGCCCTCGCCTTCGGCGACCTTGCGGAAGCGCCGGGTCAGCGCCTGGTGCATGGCCGCGTAGTCGTCGCCCGGAGTGATGCCGGTGATGTTGAACCGCCGGTAGTGCGACTTGTCCGGTCCTTCCGGTCCGAACACCACGCAGGAGGCCACGGTCAGCTCGCCGCGGGTGTGGCTGATGTCGAAGCACTCGATGCGTTTGGGTGGCGCAGGCAATTCCAGCAACTTCTGCAGGTGGTCAAAGCGCGTGCCGAGGGTCTGCCGGCTGGCCAGCCGCTGGGTCAGCGAGGCCTGGGCGTTGCGCTGGGCCATCTGCAGGAACTGCGCCCGATCACCGCGCACGCGGTGCTTGATCTCCACCGCATGGCCGCTCTGCCCGGCCAGCATCTGCGCCAGGATCTCCTGGTCGGGCAGCTCCTCGCCGACGACCAGCTCGCGCGGCACCGGCCGGTCCAGGTAGTACTGCGCCACGAACTGCGCCAGCAGGTCGCCCGGCTCGGCGTCCAGCGGCAGGCGCGGGAAGAAGTCCCGCGTGCCCAGACTGATGCCGTTGCGGAAGAACAGCACGCTGACGCAGGCCAGTCCGGCTTCGATGCGGCAGGCGATCACATCCATGTCGGCGCTGGCACCGTGCACGTGGTGCTGCGCCTGCAGCTTGCGCAGCGCCGCCACCTGGTCACGCAGGGTTGCCGCGCGCTCGAAGTGGAGCGCCATGCTGGCCTGCTCCATCGACGCGGCCAGCTCGTCGATCACCGCGCTGGAGCGCCCTTCCAGGAACATCTCGGCATGCCGCACGTCGGCACGGTAATCCTCGACGCTGATCAGGCCCACGCACGGCGCGGTGCAGCGGCCGATCTGGTGCTGCAGGCAGGGACGCGAGCGGTTGCGGAAGTAGCTGTCCTCGCACTGGCGCACCTTGAACAGCTTCTGCATCAGGCCGAGGCTCTCGCGCACCGCGAAGGCGCTGGGGTACGGACCGAAGAAGCGTCCCGGCAGGTTGCGTGCGCCGCGGTGGAAGGCCAGCCGGGGGTAATCCTCGCTGCCGGAGAGGTACACGTACGGGTAGCTCTTGTCGTCGCGCAACATGATGTTGTAACGCGGCTTGAGCGACTTGATCAGCTGCGATTCCAGCAGCAGCGCCTCGCCCGCGGTGCGGGTGACCGTGGTCTCGCAGCGGGCGATCTGCGAGATCATCGAGGCGATCCGCGGCTCCATCCGCGGCTTGAGGAAATAGCTGCCGACCCGCTTCTTGAGGTTGGCGGCCTTGCCCACGTAGAGCAGCTCGCCGTCCGCGTCGAAATAGCGGTAGACGCCGGGTGAGGTGGACAGGGTGCGGACAAAGGCCTTGCCGTCGAAGGCCGGCTCGGGAACGTGGGACATGGGGCGGGATTGTAGCGGCTGGCACGCGCGCTGCCGTGCCGCGCGGCGCGCGGGCTCAGCCGCCCAGCCGGTCCAGCAGGCCGTCCGCGCCGCGCTCGGCCAGTGCGACCACATGGCGGAAATCGTCCGGCCCGCCATAGTACGGGTCGGGCACCTCGCGCACGTCCTCGATGCCGGCCGCGGGCAGGAACAGGTCGAGCTTGTGCCGCCACGCCGGCGGACAGCGGGCGGTCAGGTCACGCAGGTTGGCCTGGTCCATGCCCAGCACGCGCTCGAAGCGCTGGAAATCGGCCACCTCGATCTGCCTGGCCCGATGGGCGGAAAGATCGTAGCCGGCCGCAAGGGCGGCCTCGCGCATGCGGGCGTCCGCCCGGTGTCCCACGTGCCAGCCGCCCGTGCCGCAGGAGTCCACCGCCACCACCCGGCCGGCCGCCGCAAAGCGCTGGCGCACCACCTCGGCCACCACCGGCGAGCGGCAGATGTTGCCCAGGCAGACGATCAGCAGTTCGCCACCACTCATGCCAGCCCCGCCAGCCAGCGCTCGGCGCGCTCCAGGTCGGCCTCGGTATCGATGCCCGGGGGAAACGGTTCGGGCGTCAGCCGCACCGCGATCGCATGGCCGTGTTCGAGCACGCGCAGTTGCTCCAGCGACTCGGCCTGCTCCAGCGGCGTGCGCGACAGGCCCGTGTACCGGCGCAGGAAGCCCGCGCGGTAGGCGTAGATGCCGATGTGGCGCAGGAACGGCACGTCGGCAGGCAGCGTGTCGCGGCTCGCCGCGAAGGCGTCGCGCGCCCACGGCAGCGGCGCCCGGCTGAAATACAGGGCGCGCCCGCGCGCATCGCGCACCAGCTTCACCACGTTGGGATCGAACAGCTCGTGCGCCTCGGTGATCGGCGTGGCCAGCGTGGCCATCGGTGCATCATCCTCGGCCAGCGCGCGCGCCACCTCGCGAATGCCCGCCGCCGGTGCGAACGGCTCGTCGCCCTGCAGGTTCACCACGATGGCGTCGTCGTCCCAGCCGTAATGCGCGGCACACTCGGCCAGGCGGTCGCTGCCCGAGGCGTGATCGGCGCGGGTCATGCATATGTCAACGCCCTTCCCCTGCAGTGCGGCGGCAATGCGCTCGTCGTCCACCGCGACCACGACCTGGCGGGCGCCGGCCTGCAGCGCGCGCTGCGCCACGCGCACCACCATCGGCTCGCCGGCGATGGCGCGCAGCGGCTTGGCCGGCAGACGGGTGGAGCCGTAGCGGGCCGGAATGGCGACGATAAAGGATGGATCGGGCATGGCGCTCAGGATCTTTCGGCGAGGCCCGAAAGCCTAACCGCATGCTCGCCCGGCGACGAGGCCGTCACCCGGCCACATCCAGTGCGAAGCCGCAGCCGTTGGCCAGCTCCATGAAACCGGGGAACGACGTGGCCACGTTGGCACAATCGCCAATGGATACGGGACCGGCCGCGACCAGGCCGGCCACGACGAAGCTCATCGCGATGCGGTGGTCGCCGTGGCTGCCGATGCGGCCGGCGCCGATCGGTCCACCGTGGATGGTGGCGCCGTCCGGCCGTTCTTCGATCCGCACACCCAGCGCCTTCAGCCCGGCCGCCATGCTGGCCAGGCGGTCGGATTCCTTCACTCGCAACTCGGCGGCACCGCTGACCACGGTCGCGCCCTCGGCCGCGGCAGCCGCGACGAACAGCACGGGGAACTCGTCGATCATGTCCGGCACCAGCGCCTCCGGCAGCTCGATGCCGTGCAGCGGGGCATGCCGCACGACCAGGTCGCCGACCGGCTCGCCGCCGCTCTCGCCGGCATTCTCGATGCGGATGTCGGCCCCCATCAGGCGCAGCGCCTGCAGCAGGCCGGTGCGCCGCGGGTTCAGGCCCACCGCCGGCAGCCGCAGTTCGGCGCCGGGCACGATGCTGCCGGCGACCAGGAAGAACGCTGCCGAGGAGAAATCCGCCGGCACGCGCACGTCGGTGGCGCGAAGTGCATGGCCACCCGTCAACTTCGCACGGCCAGGGGAGAACGCGATCGGCCAGCCGAATGCGGCGAGCATGCGCTCGGTGTAGTCGCGGGTCGGGTGTGGCTCGATCACCTCGGTCTCGCCCTCGGCGTACAGGCCGGCCAGCAGCAGGGCCGACTTCACCTGGGCGCTGGCCACCGGCAAGGTGTAGTGGATGCCACGCAGCGGCTGGCCGCCATGGACGTGCAACGGCGGCAGGCCGTCCTGGCTGTCGATGCGCGCACCCATCGCCGCCAGCGGATCGGTGACCCGGCGCATCGGCCGGCGGGAGAGCGACTCGTCGCCGACCAGCGTGCTGTCGAACGCCTGGCCCGCCAGCAGGCCGGTGAGCAGGCGCATGCCGGTGCCGGCATTGCCGCAGTCCAGTGCACCGGTGGCGGCGCGCAGGCCATGCAGGCCCACGCCGTGCACCACCCGCTCGCCGTCGGCGAATGCGTCGATGCGCACGCCGAGCTGCTGCATCACCGCCGCGGTGGCGCGGGTGTCCTCGCCCTCGAGGAAGCCGTGGATACGCGACACGCCCTCGGCGATGGCGCCGAGCATCATCGCGCGGTGCGACACCGACTTGTCGCCGGGCACGCGCACGACACCGTTCAGCGGACCGGCCGGGCGGCTGGTCCAGTCCACGCGCTGGCCGCCGCTCACGGCAGGGCCACCGGGTAGGAACCGAGCACCCGCAGGCTGGCCACGCTGGGGCGGATCTCCGCCACGGCCTCCTTCAGGTTGCCCTGGTCTATATGGCCGGAGACGTCGATGAAGAACGCGTACTGCCACTTGCCGGTGTGCGCAGGGCGCGATTCGATGCGGTTGAGGCTGACCCCGTGCCGGGCGAACGGGCTCAGCACGTCGTACAGCGCGCCGGGCTTGTCGTTGACGGTGACCAGCAGCGAGGTGCGGTCGTTGCCCGACGGCGGGAACACCGAACGGCCGATCACCAGGAACCGCGTGGTGTTGTCGGCCCGGTCCTCGATCGCCTTGGCGACCGTCTTCAGCCCGTAGATCTTGCCCGCACTCTCGCCGGCGATGGCCGCGGCCTGTTCGTCGGCACGGGCCATCCGCGCGGCCTCGGCGTTGCTGCTGACCGCGGTGCACTCCACGCCGGGCAGGTTCAGCCGCAGCCAGGTCTTGCACTGCTGCAGCGACTGCGCGTGCGCATAGACGTGGCGCACGTCGGCGAGGTCGCCGCTGAGCGAGTGCAGGCACTGGTGCACGCGCAGCTCCACCTCGCCGCAGATGGTCGCCTCGGAGGTGAGGAACATGTCCAGCGTGACCTGGATCATGCCCTGCCCGGAGTTCTCCACCGGCACCACGCCGAAATCGGCATGGCCAGCCGCCACCTCCTGGAACACCTCCTCGATGCTGCCCAGCGGCAGCGCGTAGGCGGCGTGCCCGAAGTGCTTGCGCACGGCCTGCTCGCTGAAGGTGCCCTCGGGGCCGAGGAAGCCGATCTTCAGCGGATCCTCCTGCGCCAGGCAGGACGACATGATCTCGCGGAACAGCCGCACCATCTCGGTATCGGACAGCGGTCCCTTGTTGCGGTCCACCACCATGCGCAGCACGTGGGCCTCGCGCTCGGGACGGTAATAGTCGATCGCCGACAGGCCCTCGCCCTTCACCCGGGCCACCTCGCGGGCGCGCTCGGCGCGCTCGGCGATCAGCTCCTGGATCTGCCGGTCGATGCTGTCGATGCGCTCGCGCACCTCGCTCAGCGGGTTCTTCGAATCAGCCATGAAAAACAACCTGGATGGATAGACGGCCAAACGACCGTAGCGCCATGGTGCCCGAAAGCACCTCGTGGCGCCTCGGTTTCATCCGTGACGATCGGCGAAGTCGCGCATGAAGGCGACCAGCGCCTGCACCGCTTCCAGCGGTACCGCGTTGTAAAGCGAGGCACGCATGCCACCGACCGCCTTGTGGCCCTTGAGGGCGAACAGGCCGGCCGCCTCCGACTCCTTGAGGAAATCGGCGTCCAGCGCACTGTCGTGCAGGGTGAAGGGCACGTTCATGCGCGAACGTGCCGACGGCTCGATCGCATTGGCATAAAAGCCGCCCGATCCGTCGATCGCCCGGTACAGCAGCTCGGCCTTGGCGCGGTTGCGCTCGGCCATCGCCGCGACGCCGCCCCGTGCCTTGAGCCACTGGAAGGTCAGACCGGCCAGATACCAGCCCCAGGTATTGGGCGTGTTGAGCATGGAATCCTGCCCGGCATGCTCGGCGTAGCGCAGGATCCTGGCCATCGGTCGGCCCGGCCGGGCCAGCAGGTCACGACGGACGATCATCACCACCAGGCCGGAGGGGCCGATGTTCTTCTGCGCGCCGGCGTAGATCAGGCCGAAGCGCGCCACGTCGACCGGTGCGGAAAGAATGCTCGAGGACATGTCCGCCACCAGCGGCACCTCGCCCACGTCCGGCACATCACCGAACTCCACGCCGTGGATGGTCTCGTTCGGCGTGTAATGCACATAGACCGCGCGCGGATCGAGCGCCCAGCCCTCGCGCGGCGGCAGGCGACGGAAGCCGTCGCCATAGCCGGTCGCGGCGATGTTCACCCGGACGTACGGCGCCGCCTCTCGGACCGCCTTCTCGCCCCAGTGACCGGTCACCACGTAGTCCGCACTGTCCTCCGGGCCGGCCAGATTCATCGGGATCTGTGCGAAGTGCTGGGTCGCGCCCCCCTGCAGGAACAGGACGGCATAGTCATCGGGAATCGCCATCAGCTCGCGCAGGTCGGCCTCCGCCTCGGCCGCCATCGCGATGAAGCGCTTGCCGCGATGGGACTGCTCCATCACCGACATGCCCGAGCCGTTCCAGTCCAGCAGCTCGCGCTGCGCCTGCTTGAGCACCTCGTGCGGCAGCGCCGCGGGGCCCGCACTGAAATTCCACACCTTGCTCACTGACCGCTCTCTCCCGATGGACTGCCGACGAACCGCCGCATTATGGCGCGCCGCAGCAAGCCGGCGTCAATGCGCGGATCAGAGGCGAATCAGCAGCACCAGGGCGATGCCTAGCGCCAGTACGGCTGCGGTGACGATCAGCCACCACACCTCGCCACGCGGGCCAGCCTGCTCCTCCGGCAGCAGATCGCCATCGGCCGCCCGCGCCGGCAGCTCGGGCTCGGGCTGCATGCCCGGGGCATCGACGACGAACCGGTGGGTCGCCAGGCCGAGCTGATCGCCCGGCTGCAACGCGAGCTCCGCCACCTCGACGCCGTTGACACACAGCGGGTAACGCGCCGAGTGCTGCTCAAGCCGCAGGCGCAGTTGCCCATCGGACCAGGACAGGCTGACCGCGGCCGACTCGCCCTGCGGCAGCTCCAGCGGGGGCACCGATGCCGGTCCGAGCTCCAGGCGATCGCGCAACGGCAGTACCCGCCCGGACAGCGGACCGGCGACGGCACGCAGAGCCACCGTGCAGCGGCCGGACTGCGGCACATGCACGGGCTCGCGGGTGGCGGGATCGCGATCCTCCCGGATCAGCATCCGGCAGTCGCCGACGCTGAGCACGTCGCCGGCACGAAGCAGCGCACGTTCGCGTACCGGACGTGCGTTCAGATAGATGCGACCGGCTCCGGGCAGGACCCGCAGCAGGCAACCACGCTCGTCCTTGCGCAACTCGAGGTGACGGGGAGCCGCCTGGTGTGCACCCAGCACCACCGTGTTGCCGGGCGCACTTCCGACCGTGATGACCGGAGTGTCCCAGGAAATGTCTTCGCGGGCGGAGTGGGGAAACGCGATGCGCATCTGTGAACCAGTCGACGAACGGCGCGACTCTAGCAGAAGCCGCACCCCCCGCTGCGCGCACGACGGCATGCCCCGCGTGACACCCATCGCCCGCCTGTCCGACAATGTGCACATGCCTTCCATCGACCTGCGCCAACCCCACCAGCTCCCTCTCGCCGAAGCCCGTGCCCGGGTCGACCGGGTCGCCGCCCGCATGCGCGAGAAGTTCGACATGGACAGCCGCTGGGAGGGCGACACCCTGCGCTTTTCCCGCTCCGGCGTGAAAGGCAGCATCGCGGTGGCGGCAAGCGAGGTGACCGTGCATGCGGATCTCGGCCTGATGCTTTCGCCGCTCAAGGGCATGGTCGAGGACGAGATCCGGCGCAAGCTGGCCGAACACCTGGCCTGATGAATCTTTAACCAGGACCGCCGACGTGGCATAATCGTCGGCTTACGCGGCCACAACGGTCCGCGATCGAACGACGGAAAGCATGGCCAAAGACGACGTCATCGAAATGGAAGGCACGGTCCAGGAGACCCTGCCCAACACCATGTTCCGGGTGCAGCTGGAGAACGGGCACGTGATCATCGCCCACATCTCCGGCCGCATGCGCAAGCACTACATCCGCATCCTGACCGGCGACAAGGTGAAGGTCGAAATGACCCCCTACGACCTGACCAAGGGTCGCATCACCTACCGCATGAAGTAAGCGG
>JAGWVM010000096.1 GCA_018970895.1 Lysobacteraceae bacterium
AGCACGTGCCGGTGCTCGTCAACGAGAACATGGTCGGGCACAAGCTCGGCGAGTTCGCGGTGACCCGCACCTTCAAGGGCCACGGCGGCGACAAGAAGGGCAAGTAAGATGAGCACCGAAGCCAAAGCGATCCTGCGCAGCGCCCGCATCTCGGCGCAGAAGGCACGCCTGGTGGCTGACCTGGTCCGCGGCATGCCCGTGGGTCGCGCCAGCGACGTGCTCCAGTTCACCAACAAGAAGGCTGCCCACCTTGTTCGCAAGGTGCTGCTCTCGGCCGTCGCCAACGCCGAGAACAATCTTGGCGCCGACGTGGACGAGCTGAAGGTCTCGCGCATCTTCGTGGACGAGGGTCCGTCGATGAAGCGCATGTACGCCCGCGCCAAGGGTCGCGGCTCGCGCATCCTGAAGCGCACCAGCCACATCACCGTGGTCGTTGGCGATTAAGAGGACGAAAAGACGATGGGTCACAAAGTTCATCCCACCGGTATCCGCCTCGGCATCGCCAAGGACTGGAACTCGAAGTGGTACGCAAACAAGGGCGATTACGCCAAGTACCTGGTCGCTGACCTGAAGGTCCGCGAGATGCTTCGCAAGAAGCTCGCCCAGGCCGGCATCTCCAAGATCCAGATCGAGCGTCCTGCCAAGACCGCCCGCGTGACGATCCACAGTGCCCGCCCGGGCGTGGTGATCGGCAAGAAGGGCGAGGACATCGAGAAGCTGCGCAAGGAAGTCAGCGAGATGATGGGCGTTCCGACGCACATCAACGTCAACGAGGTCCGCAAGCCGGAGCTCGATGCGCAGCTGGTGGCCGAGTCGATCGCTCAGCAGCTCGAGCGCCGCATCATGTTCCGTCGCGCGATGAAGCGCGCCGTCGGCAACGCGATGCGCCTCGGTGCCCAGGGCGTCAAGATCAACGTCTCCGGTCGTCTGAACGGTGCAGAGATCGCCCGCTCCGAGTGGAGTCGCGAGGGACGCGTGCCACTGCACACCTTGCGTGCGGACATCGATTACGGCACCGCCGAAGCCAAGACCACCTACGGCATCATCGGCATCAAGGTGTGGATCTACAAGGGCGAGATCTTCGACCTGGCGGCAGCGTCGGCCGAGTCGAAGGAAGATCAGTCGCAGCCGCGTCGCGAAGGCGGCGAGGGTCGTCGTGAATCGCGTCGCGAGGGCGGTGAAGGCCGTCGCGAGCGGGCGGCGAAGTAAGGGAGAGTTGCCATGTTGCAACCCAAGCGAACCAAATTCCGCAAGCAGTTCAAGGGCCGCAATGACGGTCTGGCGCACAGCGCCAACCTGGTCAGTTTCGGCGAGTTCGGCCTGAAGGCGACCACGTTCGGCGCGCTCACCGCGCGCCAGATCGAGGCCGGTCGTCGATGCATCACCCGTTACGTCAAGCGTGGCGGCAAGCTCTGGATCCGCGTGTTTCCGGACAAGCCGATCACCAAGAAGCCCATCGAGGTCCGCATGGGCGCGGGCAAGGGCAGCGTCGAGCTGTGGGTCGCCCCGATCCAGCCGGGCCGCATGCTTTACGAAATCGAGGGTGTGGACGAGTCGACGGCGCGCGAGGCGTTCCGCCTGGCGGCTGCCAAGCTTTCGGTGCAGACCCAGTTTGTCAGCCGGGCGGTGATGTGATGGCTATCAAAGATCTCAACAACAAGTCGGTCGAAGAGCTGAACCAGCATCTGCTGGACCTTCGCAAGGAGCAGTTCAACCTGCGCATGCAGAAGGGCACCGGCCAGCTCAGCCAGCCGCACCAGCTGCGCCGCGTACGGCGCGACATCGCCCGCACGAAGTTCGTGCTCGGCGGCAAGAAGTAAGGACGGCGGACATGAGCGAGAACCAGAAGCAGGCACGCACCCTCGAGGGGCGCGTGGTTTCCAACAAGATGGACAAGACGGTCACGGTGCTGATCGAGCGCCAGGTGCAGCACGGCCTGCTCGGCAAGATCATCCGCCGATCGACCAAGCTGCACGCGCAGGACGACATCGGCGCAAACGAGGGCGACGTGGTGCGCATCGCGGAGTGCCGCCCGTTGTCCAAGACCAAGCATCACCGCGTGGTGGAAATCCTCACGCGCGCGAACGTCTAAGGGGAGGGTGCAGACATGATCCAGATGCAAAGCACGCTTTCCGCGGCGGACAACAGCGGCGCCAAGGAACTGATGTGCATCAAGGTGCTCGGCGGCTCGAAGCGCCGTTATGCCGCGATCGGTGACGTGATCAAGGTCACCGTGAAAGATGCCATTCCCCGTGGCAAGGTCAAGAAGGGCGAGGTCTACAACGCCGTGGTGGTTCGCACCGCCAAGGGCGTACGCCGTCCGGATGGTTCGCTGATCCGTTTCGACGGTAACGCGGCTGTCCTCCTCAACAACAAGCTCGAGCCGATCGGCACCCGTATTTTCGGGCCGGTCACCCGCGAGCTGCGCAGCGAGAAGTTCATGAAGATCGTCTCGCTCGCGCCGGAAGTGCTCTGAGCGGAGTAATAGCCATGAACCGTATCCGCAAGGGCGATCAGGTCATCGTGATCGCCGGCAAGAACAAGGGTCAGCGCGGCGATGTGCTGCGCGTCGATGGTGACCGCGTTTTCGTCACCAACGTCAACCTGGTCAAGCGCCACACCAAGGCGAATCCGCAGGCCAACCAGCCGGGCGGCATCGTCGAGCGCGAAGCCTCGATCCATATCTCCAATGTCCAGCTGTTCAACTCCGCCTCCGGCAAGGGTGAGCGCGTGGGTGCCAAAACGCTCGAGGATGGGCGCAAGGTCCGCGTGTTCCGCTCCAGCGGCGAAGTAGTGGACGCGTAAGGAACACGATCATGACGCGCCTCGAAAATTTCTATAAAGAGCAGGTAGTGGCCAAGCTCACCGAGAAGTTCGGCTACCAGAACGTGATGCAGGTTCCCCGCATCACCAAGATCACGCTGAACATGGGCGTGGGCGAAGCTGCGGGCAACAAGAAGGTGCTCGAGAACGCCGTGGCCGATATGGCCAAGATCTCCGGCCAGAAGCCGATCACGACCAAGGCGCGCGTTTCGGTCGCCTCGTTCAAGATCCGCGACGGCTGGCCGATCGGCTGCAAGGTGACCCTGCGCCGCGCCCAGATGTGGGAGTTCCTCGATCGCCTGATCAACATCTCGCTGCCCCGCGTCCGCGACTTCCGCGGCGTGTCGGGTCGCGCCTTCGACGGCCGGGGCAACTACAACTTCGGCGTGAAGGAACAGATCATCTTCCCGGAAATCGACTTCGACCAGATCGACGCGATGCGCGGCATGGATATCTCCATCACCACGACCGCGAAGACCGACGCCGAAGCCAAGGCGCTGCTGGAAGCCTTCAGCTTCCCGTTCCGCAACTGATACGCGAGAGAGAAACCATGGCAAAGACCTCGATGGTCAACCGCGATCTGAAGCGGACCAAGCTCGTCCAGAAGTACGCCGCCAAGCGCGCCGAACTCAAGGCGGTCGTGCTGAGCCCCACCGCCTCCTACGAGGAGAAGATGGACGCCCAGACCAGGCTGCAGAAGCTGCCGCGCGACGCCAGCCCGGTTCGCCAGCGCACCCGCTGCGCCCTCTCGGGGCGTCCGCGTGCGGTGTACAAGAAGTTCGGCCTGGGCCGCAACAAGCTGCGTGAAGCCACCATGCGCGGCGAAGTGCCCGGCCTGCGCAAGGCGAGCTGGTAATACCGGTCGGGAACCGGGGCGGCGGTCCCGGATTCACCCAGGTGGCGGGAATCCCGGCACCGTTTACGTTGGCGTGTTGATATTCGCCAAAGTCGGAAAAGGCTGCTATACTCGTCGGTCTGCATAAAGCAGGCGGGCTTTTTGCGGCTCACAATCTAGAATTGATTTCCGGTTTTATCGGATATCGGTGCACTCTGAAGGATGTTTTCATGAGCATGACTGATCCCATCGCCGATATGTTCACGCGTGTGCGCAACGCCCAGCTCTCGGGCAAGCATTCCGTGACCATGCCGTCGTCGAAGTTGAAGGTGGCGATCGCCGACCTTCTCAAGAACGAGGGCTACATCCTCGACGCCAAGACCTCCGACGCGGAGGGCAAGCCGGTGCTCGAGATCAAGCTCAAGTATTTCGAAGGCCGTCCGGCCATCGAGACCATCTCCCGAGTCAGCCGCTCCGGCCTCCGTGTCTACCGCGGCAAGGACGAACTGCCGAAGGTGCTTGGCGGTCTTGGTATCTCGATCATTTCGACTTCCGCCGGTCTGCTGACCGACGCGCAGGCCCGCGCCAAGGGTCTGGGCGGCGAAGTCATCGGCCAAGTGGCTTAAGGAGTCGACGATGTCCCGTGTTGCTAAGAAGCCGATCAACCTGCCCAAGGGCGTCGAGCTGAAGGTTGCCGATGACGGCATCACCGTGAAGGGGCCGAAGGGTACCCTCTCCGTGCACGCTCTGCCGGGTGTCAACGTGTCCGTCAATGACGGCGTGGCGACGATCGCCCTTGCCGAGGGCGCCGACGACAAGTTCGGCGGTACCGCCCGTGCGCTGCTGGCCAACATGGTCAAGGGTGTGTCCGAGGGCTATGAACGCAAGCTGGAGCTGGTCGGCGTGGGTTACCGCGCTTCGATGGCCGGCAAGGCGCTGAACCTGAGCCTGGGTTTCTCCCATCCGGTGGTGTTCAACGCACCGGAGGGCGTGACCATCGAGACCCCGACGCAGACCGAGATCCTGATCAAGGGTTCGGACAAGCAGAGCGTGGGCCAGGTGGCTGCCAAGATCCGCGCCTACCGTCCGCCAGAGCCCTACAAGGGCAAGGGCGTCCGCTACGCCGGCGAGAAGATCACGCTGAAGGAAGCCAAGAAGGCCTAATCCGCCTCCCGGGGTAGCCCCGGGGGTAGGCAAGGGTCGATCCGCTTCCTGGAGAACCATGACGATGAACAAGAACGAATCCCGTCTGCGCCGCGCCAAGTCCACCCGCGCGCACATCCGCAAGCTCGCCGTGCCGCGCCTGTCGGTGCACCGTACCGGCCAGCATCTTTATGCGCAGGTGTTCGATGCGACCGGCACCAAGGTGGTAGCCGCCGCGTCGACCGTGCAGAAGGCGGTGGCCGAGGGTCTGAAGGGCACCAAGAATCTCGAGGCGGCCGCGGCCGTCGGCAAGGCCGTCGCCGAGCGCGCGCTGGCTGCAGGGATCGAGGCGGTTGCTTTCGACCGTTCCGGCTTCCGCTACCACGGTCGGATCAAGGCGCTGGCCGATGCGGCCCGCGATGCCGGCCTGAAGTTCTGATCCACCCAGGGCGCGTCGGCTGACGACGCGACCCCAGTTTCAATTACAACTCCAAGCGGCCAAGCCGCAAGCAGAAGTCCCGGACCTCCGGGCACACGGAAACCAACATGTCCTCAAACGATCGCGAAAATTCGGACGGCCTGCTCGAGAAGCTGATCGCCGTCAACCGCGTGGCCAAGACCGTGAAGGGTGGCCGCCAGATGAGCTTCACCGCACTGACCGTGGTGGGCGATGGCGAAGGCCGGGTCGGCTTCGGTTATGGCAAGGCGCGTGAAGTGCCGGTCGCCATTTCCAAGGCCATGGAGCGCGCCCGTCGCCAGATGGTCAACATCGAGCTGAACAACGGGACCCTGTGGTACGCCGTCAAGGCCAATCACGGCGCTGCTCGCGTGTACATGCAGCCGGCTGCCGAAGGTACTGGCGTGATCGCCGGCGGTGCGATGCGCGCCGTGCTGGAAGTGGTTGGCGTGAAGAACGTGCTTGCCAAGGCGGTCGGTTCGCGCAACCCGATCAACCTGGTGCGCGCCACCATCAAGGGCCTGCAGGCCGTGGCCTCGCCCAAGAAGATCGCCGCCAAGCGCGGCAAGACCCTGGATGAGGTGCTGGGCAATGGCTAAGAACGAGACCGCCGAAAAGACCGTGCGCGTGCGCCTGGTCAAGGGCCTGCGTGGCGTGCAGAGCCGTCACCGTCTGAGCGTCAAGGCGCTCGGTCTGAACAAGACCAACGACGTGCGTGAATTGAAGGACAGCCCGCAGGTGCGTGGCCTGATCAACACGGTCTATTACCTGGTCCGGGTCGAGGAGTAATCATCATGCGTCTCAACGACATCAAGCCCGCCGCCGGTTCGCGCAAGACGCGCCTGCGCGTGGGTCGCGGCATCGGTTCGGGCCTCGGCAAGACTGCCGGTCGCGGCCACAAGGGTCAGCATGCCCGCGCCGGTGGTACCCACAAGTACGGTTTCGAGGGCGGCCAGATGCCGCTGCAGCGCCGTCTGCCGAAGGTCGGCTTCCGCTCGCAGAAGAAGGCCGAAAGCCAGCAGGTGTTCCTGTACCAGCTGGCTGGCCTCGACGCCGAGGTCATCGATCTGGTGGTGCTGCACAAGGCTGGCCTGGTCGACAGCCGCGCCAAGAAGGTCAAGGTCGTCGCCAAGGGCGAGATCGGCCGCGCAGTGAAGCTCTCCGGCATCCTCGCCACCGTCGGCGCGAAGGCGGCGATCGAGGCGGCCGGCGGCAGCGTGGAGTAAGCCGGTGGCTGCAGCCAAGGGCAATCAGCTCGGCTCGCTCGGCAAGTTGACCGAGCTGCGCCAGCGCATCTTTTTCGTGATCGGTGCGCTGATCGTGTTTCGCCTCGGCTCGTTCATCCCGGTGCCGGGTGTGAACCCCGAGGCGATGACCCGCTTGATCGAGCAGCAGGGTGGCGGCCTCCTGAGCATGTTCAACATGTTCTCGGGTGGCTCGCTGTCACGCATGTCGGTGTTCGCTCTGGGCGTCGTTCCCTACATCTCCGCGTCGATCGTGGTGCAGATGATGGGTTCGGTGCTTCCCAGCCTGCAGAATCTCCGCAAGGAGGGCGAGGCTGGGCGGCGCAAGATGACCATGTACACGCGCTTCGGCACGGTCGGTCTGGCGGCGTTTCAGGCCTTCGGCATCGCCGTGGCGCTGCAGAAGCAGGTCGCGTCAGGTGGCGTGCCGGTGGTCTACATGCCGGGCATGGGCTTCGTGCTGTCGTCCGTGGTCGGCCTGACCGCCGGTACCATGTTCCTGATGTGGCTGGGCGAGCAGATCACCGAGCGCGGCATCGGCAACGGTATCTCGCTGCTGATCTTTGCCGGCATCGTGGCGGGTCTGCCCGGCGCGGTCGCGCACACCCTCACCATGCAGGCGAACGGCGAGCTGGGCAATGGCCTGAAGCTGATCCTGATCGTCGCCATGGTGCTGGCCGTGACCGCCTTCGTGGTGTTCATGGAACGTGCGCAACGGCGGATCACGGTCAACTACGCGCGGCGCTCCGGTGGCCAGCAGGCTTACATGAACCAGAGCTCGCACCTGCCGCTGAAGATCAACATGTCGGGCGTGATCCCGCCGATTTTCGCCTCGAGCCTGCTGATGTTCCCGGCCACCGCGCTGACGTGGTTCGGCACCGGTCATCAGGCCCGCTGGCTGCAGTCGCTGACCCAGGCGCTGAACCAGGGCGAGCCGCTGCACGACGTGGTGTTTGCGGTGCTGGTGATCACGTTTGCGTTCTTCTACACGGCGATCGTCTTCAATTCGCAGGAGACGGCCGACAATCTCAAGCGCTCCGGCGCGCTGATTCCGGGCATCCGACCGGGCAAGGCGACCGCCAGCTACATCGACGCGGTGATGACTCGCCTCACCGGTGTGGGTGCGCTCTACCTGGTGCTGGTCTGTCTGGTGCCCACGTTCATGCAGAAGTCGTGGAACGTGCCCTTCTACTTCGGCGGTACCTCGCTGCTGATCGTGGTGGTGGTGGTCATGGACTTCACCTCGCAGGTGCAGGCGCACCTGGTGAGCCACCAGTACGAAGGTTTGCTCAAGAAGGCCAATCTCCGCCGCAACTAGTGGCTGCTGGGGCGAGGAGCGGGGCCGGATAAACGGGAAAGCCGCGGCGCAGGCCGCGGGACTTTCCAGCAGGGTTGATTCAGGTTAAAATTGCGCGTTTACCGCGCACGAAAGCATCGGAGAAAGTACATCATGGCGCGCATCGCGGGTGTCAATTTGCCGGTCCAGAAGCATGTCTGGGTCGGTCTGCAGAGCATTTTCGGCATCGGCCGCAGCCGGGCCAAGAAGGTCTGCGCGGACGCCGGCGTGGTTCCCACCACGCCGATCAAGTCCCTCAGTGAGGGCGAGGTGGAGAAGCTCCGCCACGAAATCGGCAAGTACGTTGTCGAAGGTGATCTGCGTCGCGAAGTTGGCATCGCCATCAAGCGTCTGATGGATCTGGGTTGCTACCGCGGTCTGCGTCACCGTCGTGGCCTGCCGGTGCGCGGCCAGCGTACGCGCACCAACGCCCGTACCCGCAAGGGTCCGCGTCGCGCCATCAAGAAGTAACGGATTCGAATCATGGCCAAGCCAGTCAAGACCAAGAAGAAGATCAAGCGCGTCGTCACGGATGCCGTGGCACACGTGCAGGCCTCCTTCAACAACACCATCGTCACCATCACCGATCGCCAGGGCAATGCGCTGTCGTGGGCGACTGCCGGCGGCGCGGGTTTCCGCGGTTCGCGCAAGTCGACCCCGTTCGCTGCCCAGGTGGCTGCCGAAAAGGCCGGCCGCGCGGCGGGCGACTACGGCGTGAAGACCGTCGAAGTGCGCATCAAGGGTCCCGGCCCGGGTCGCGAGTCGGCGGTGCGTTCGCTGAACGCCCTCGGCTACAAGGTGTTGAACATCATCGACGTCACGCCGATCCCGCACAACGGCTGCCGTCCCCCCAAGAAGCGTCGAGTCTAAGGAGCATACCCATGGCCCGTTATCGTGGAGCTACCTGCAAGCTCGCCCGTCGCGAGGGTTCCGACCTCAGCCTGAAGAGCCCGGCCCGCGCGCTGGACTCCAAGTGCAAGCTGGAGAACAAGCCCGGCCAGCATGGCGCCAACAAGCGCATGCGCATGTCCGACTATGCCGTCCAGCTGCGCGAGAAGCAGAAGGTCAAGCGCATCTACGGCGTGCTCGAGCGCCAGTTCGGCAATTACTACACCAAGGCGTCGACCCTCAAGGGCAACACCGGTGAGAACCTGCTGCGCCTGCTCGAGAGCCGGTTGGACAACGTCGTCTATCGCATGGGCTTCGCGGTGACGCGCGCCCAAGCGCGCCAGCTGGTCGCCCACAAGGCGGTGCTGGTCAATGGCAAGAAGGTCAACATCCCGTCCTACCAGGTCAAGCCGGGCGACGAGATCGCCCTGACCGAGCGCGCCCGCAACCAGCTGCGCGTGCAGGAAGCGGCGACCGTGTTCGACACCATGGATCTGCGCCCGCAGTGGGTGGAAGTGGACGCCAAGAAGTTCGCCGGCACGTTCAAGTCGGTGCCGGATCGTGGCGACCTGCCGACCGACATCAACGAAGCGCTGATCGTCGAGCTTTACTCGAAGTAATCAACCGGAGCTCTGCATGGCAGTTTCGTCAACTAGCGTGCTGCGGCCTCGTGGCCTCAGCGTCGAACAGCTCGGAGCCAACCGCGCCAAGGTGGTGGTCGAGCCGCTCGAGCGTGGCTTCGGCCATACCCTGGGCAACGCGCTGCGTCGCGTACTGCTCTCCTCGATTCCCGGCAGCGCCATCGTCGAGGTCGAGATCGATGGCGTGCTCCACGAGTACACCACCCTCGAGGGCCTGCAGGAGGACGTGATCGAAGTCCTGCTGAACCTCAAGGACGTGGCCATCCGCCAGCACTCCGGCGACGAGGTCACCCTGACCCTGTCGAAGAAGGGCAAGGGCGTGGTCACCGCTGGCGATATCACCGTGGACCACACGGTCGAGATCATCAATCCGGAACACGTGATCTGCCACCTGACCAAGGACATCGCGCTCAGCATGCGCCTCAAGGTGCGTCGTGGCGTGGGTTACCAGCCGGCCAGTTCGCGCCAGCATCCGGACGACGAAGCGCGTCCGATCGGACGCCTGCAGCTCGACGCGTCGTTCGCGCCGGTGCTGCGCGTGGCCTACGAGGTGGACGCCGCTCGCGTGGAGCAGCGCACCAACCTCGACAAGCTGGTGCTGGACATCGAGACCAACGGCACCATCGGCGCAGAGGACGCGGTCCGCAAGGCGGCCGAGATCCTCAATGATCAGCTGTCGGTGTTCGGCGACTTCTCGCGGCGCGAGAGCGCCACGGAATCGGCCGAGAAGAGCGGGTTCGATCCGCTGCTGCTGCGTCCCATCGACGATCTGGAGCTCACCGTGCGTTCGGCGAACTGCCTGAAGGCCGAGAGCATCTACTACATCGGCGATCTGGTGCAGAAGACCGAGGTGGAGCTGCTGAAGACCCCGAATCTCGGCAAGAAGTCGCTCACCGAGATCAAGGACGTGCTGGGCAGCCGCGGCCTGGCGCTCGGCATGAAGCTCGAGAACTGGCCGCCGCCGGGGCTTTCGCACGGCATGCAGCTGGGCTGATGCAACACATGCCGCGGTCGCTTCAGGCGATCGCGGCATCTTGCCGTGAAGGGGCCGCTGCGGCCCGTCTGTTTCCGGCATCTTCCGGTGATCGCCTTGATCACCCGCCGCGGGGACTTCCCGGGGTTTTCGCAGCACTCGACATCCCAAACTCCATAGCGGGCAACCGCGGGACGCCGGCCCGGTCCGGCCTCTCATAACAACAGACAGAGAAAATTGCCATGCGCCATATGAAGAGCGGTCGCAAGCTCAACCGCACCAGCAGCCATCGCGAAGCCATGTTCCGCAACATGGCTGCGTCGCTGATCAAGCACGAGCTGATCCGTACCACCCTGCCGAAGGCGAAGGAACTTCGCCGCGTCGCCGAGCCGCTGATCACGTTGAGCAAGACCGACGGTGTTGCCAATCGCCGTCTGGCTTTTGCCCGTCTGCGCGACAAGCAGGCCGTGGGCAAGCTGTTCGTCGAGCTGGGACCGCGTTACCGTGAGCGGCCCGGCGGCTACCTGCGTATCCTCAAGTGCGGCTTCCGCCCGGGCGACAACGCGCCGATGGCGTACGTCGAGCTGGTGGATCGTCCGCGTGCCGAGGCCGTCGACGCCGAGTAAGCGTCGCCTTTATGGGCGTCTGGACGTCCGCATCGACGAGAGCCCCGTCAGCCTGGCTGCCGGGGCTTTTTCTTGGATCCGGCCGCGGCATCGCAGCGTGCTGACAGCACCCCGCGCGACGGGGTAATGTCGGCCATCCCCATCCTTGCCGATGCCATGAATCCACTACGCTGGTCCTACCGCGCCTCTTTTTTCGCTGGCTTCGCGATCTGCGCGGCACTGCTCGGTTTCGCGCTCTACGCGCAGTACGTCTGGGCGATGATTCCGTGTCCGCTGTGCATCTTCCAGCGCATCGGCTTCGTGGTGATGGGCCTGTTTTTCCTGCTCGGTGCGATCCACGCCCCCCGGAGCCGGGTGCGCTGGGTCTACACCGGCGGCGTGCTGCTCAGTGCCATTTGGGGAGTCGCCGTGGCCGGCCGGCACCTTTGGATCCAGTCGCTGCCAGCGGACCAGGTGCCTTCGTGCGGCGGCGATCTCAGCTACCTGATGAGCGCCTTCCCGTTCGCCAAGGTGCTGAAGCTGGTCTTCACCGGCTCGGGCGAGTGCGCCAAGGTGGAGCCGATTCTCGGGCTGCCGATCCCGGCCTGGTCGCTGCTGTGGTTCATCGTGCTGGCCCTTGGGGCGGTGGTCGCCACGCGTCGCCGGAGCGCCTGAGATGGCCGTGCAGCCGACTCCCGCCAACACGGCCCCGGACTGGTCGCCCGCGTCCTGGCAGCAGCGCCAGGCGCTGCAGCAGCCCAGTTACGACGATCCGGTCGAGCTGGCCGCGGCAACCACCCAGCTCGCTTCGCTGCCTCCGCTGGTGACCTCGTGGGAGGTGCTGGCGCTCAAGCAGGCGCTCGCCGAGGCACAGGACGGGCGCCGCTTCCTGCTGCAGGGCGGTGACTGCGCCGAGAGCTTCGCCGACTGCTCCAGCCCGATCATTTCCAACCGGCTCAAGGTGCTGTTGCAGATGAGCCTGGTGATGGTGCACGGCTTGAAGAAGCCGGTGCTGCGCGTGGGACGCTTCGCCGGCCAGTACGCCAAACCGCGTTCGGCCGACACCGAGACCCGTGACGGCATGACGCTGCCGAGCTTCCGCGGCGACGTGGTCAATGCGCCGGCGTTTACCGCGGCGGCGCGGCGGGCCGATCCGCAACGCCTGATCCAGGCGCACGCACATTCCGCGCTGACCATGAACTTCGTGCGCGCGCTGATCGACGGCGGTTTCGCCGACCTGCATCACCCCGAATACTGGGACCTCGCCTGGGTCGAGCATTCGCCGCTGGCCGCCGAGTACCGACAGATGGTCGCATCCATCGGAGACTCGCTGCGCTTCATGGAAACGCTGGCCGGTCCGATCGCCAGCTTCTCCCGGGTCGAGTTCTTCACCTCGCACGAGGCGCTGCTGCTGCACTACGAGCAGGCGCTCACGCGTCAGGTACCGCGGCATCCGGGCTGGTTCAACCTGTCGACGCACTTCCCGTGGATCGGCATGCGTACCGCGGCGCTGGATGGCGCGCACGTGGAGTATTTCCGCGGGATCCGCAATCCGGTGGCGGTGAAGGTCGGCCCGTCCGTCACGCCGGACCAGCTGCTGCCGCTGATGGATGTGCTCAATCCGGATGACGAGCCCGGCCGGCTGACCCTGGTGCACCGCATGGGGCATGCCGCGATCGCCGAGCGCCTGCCGCCGCTGCTCGAGGCGGTCAAGCGCGAGGGGCGGCGCGTGCTGTGGGTGGCCGACCCGATGCACGGCAACACCGAAAGCACTTCCAACGGCTACAAGACCCGCCGCTTCGACAACATCCGCGGGGAGCTGGAACAGGCCTTCGACATCCATGCTGCTGCCGGCACGCGGCTCGGCGGCGTTCACCTGGAGCTGACCGGCGAGAACGTCACCGAGTGCATGGGCGGTGCGCGCGACCTGTCCGAATCGGACCTGACCCGTGCCTACCGATCCACCGTCGATCCGCGGCTGAACTACGAGCAGTCGCTGGAGCTGGCGATGCTGATCGTGCGCAAGTCCGGCGGGATGGCGTAGGCGACCGACCGAACGTGCCGGCACCGTTTCGGCGGCCTCCGCGCCGATGCGGGCACGCATCGATGCCGCGCCGCGCGCACTCCCGGCACGCCTGCGCGTCGCGCAGCGCACCGCGATGTCCGGCATGGCGCGCGGCGGGTTGCCCGGGAAGGCCGCTTGCCTCCGGATACGGCGTCATCGGGATCCCGCAGGCCGGGGCGGCAAGCATGATCTGCGCGCGACGTAAGTCGCCGAGGGGTCCAGGTCGGTCCGGGTCGGCAAAGCGTTAGTCGTCAGCGGCGAGCAGCGTGAGGCGGTCGGCGCAGACCCTTGCCCGGCAGCTCGGGCCTTGGCCGGAGGACCCGCTCCAGCAGGTGCTGCCCGGCG
>JAGWVM010000097.1 GCA_018970895.1 Lysobacteraceae bacterium
CGCGCAGCACGGCCGGCTGCCGGGCGACGGTTCCGGCTTCGCGGTACTCGGCTACGGCAGCCTCGGCGGCGAGGAGCTGGGCTTCGCCTCCGACCTGGACCTGGTGTTCGTCTACGACGGCCACCGCGCGCAGGTGATGAGCGACGGCCCCCGCCCGCTCGAGGGTTCACGCTGGTACCAGCGGCTGGCGCAGCGGGTGATGAACTGGCTCACCGTGATGACGCGTGCGGGGCGGCTCTACGAGGTCGACACGCGGCTTCGACCGGATGGCTCGAAGGGCCTGCTGGTCTCGAGTTTCGACGCGTTCGCAGCCTACCAGCGCGGGCGCGCCTGGACGTGGGAGCACCAGGCGCTGCTGCGCGCGCGGCCGGTGGCCGGCGATGCCGCGCTGCACGCGGACCTGGCCGCACTGAGGCGCGAGATCCTGGCGATCGCCCGCGACGTCGATGCGGTGTACGACGAGGTGTCGAGCATGCGCCGGCGCTGGCGCGCCGAGCGCGATCGTTCCGATGCGGCGCGCTTCGACTTGAAGCAGGGGCCGGGTGGCCTGCTCGATATCGAGTTCGCCCTGCAGGGGCTGGTGCTGGCGCATGCGGTACGCCACCCGACACTGCTGGAGATGACCAGCAATGAGGCACTGGTCGAGGCCTGCCGCGAGACAGCCCTGATCGATGCCGGCCAGGCCGAGGTGTTGCTGCATGCGCATGCCGAGCTGCTGCAGCGCGCGCTCACCTGCACGCTGGACCTGCGATCGCGCATCGGCGAGCGCGAGCCCGGGTTGATGCAGCTGGCGGCCACGGTGCAGGCGGTAACGCGGGCGCTGGGCTTCGGCTTCGATCCCTAGCGGCCGTCGCAGCCCGGATGCCGGGCCTGGATCGCCTCGCGCAGCCGGGCGGCCAGCGCGGCGGTCTCGCGCAGCGGTGCGTCGGCGCGGCGGGTCTCGCCGAGCCAGCCTCCTTCGTGCAGCGCCTGGTGGAAGCGCGCGATGCGCGGCGGCAACGGCGCCAGCACCAGCGTCTGCACCGGGCAACCCACCGCGCAGGCCTCGCTGAGCATGTTCACCGAGTCCGGCGTGACCAGCAGCCGGTCGGCCCAGCCCAGCACGCCCGGGTAGGGGTTGGGCCCATCCGCCGGTCCGCGCCAGAGCCGGCCGGGGACGTCGTGCAGGGCACCGGCGACGGCGTCGGCAAGCGGCGCCGGCGTGCGCCGCGAGGCCACCACCATCGCGCTGCCGCCGTGATCGCCGAGGTGCCGGCGCACCGCCTCGGCCAGCGCCCGCGCGTAGGCGGCATCAAGCGCGATGCCGCGACGCGGCCCGCCCAGCAGCACGCCCAGCCGGGGTGCGGGCAGCTCGCCGAGCGCGGCGAACGCTTCGCGCGCGTCGGCCAGCCAGGCGTCGTCCACCGGATTGAGCGAGCCGACCGGCTGCAGCACGTTGGGTCCGGCCAGGCCGTCGTGGCGCGGGGCGATCACGCGGTCCCAGTGGGCCGGATCGATCCGCGGATCGAGGATCTGCACGGTGAAGCAGTCGCCGTCGGACAGGCGGCGCAGCATGCGGGTGAACAGCGCCGCGGCGCGGCCGCAACCGACCGCGGCCACCGGCCACGGCGAGGCGAACAGCTCGCGCTGCGCCGCCGGCAGGGCCAGCCGACCGCCGGCCAGCAGCCGCGGCGCGAACCACGACCACGGCGCGCGCGGCTCGAGCACCAGGTGGCGCACCGGCCCACCCAGCGTCTCGGCCAGCGCCAGCGCCTGGCGCTGGTTGCCGGCGGCATGGTCGGTGATGGCCCAGCACTCGCCGGACGCGCTCAGCATGCGTGCGTTCCTGCGACCATTGTTTCCGGATCGAGCACAGTTCGTTCCACGCGGCAGGGTCCTGTGGGCGATGCCGGCCCCGTACACTGGCCGCTTCCTGCGCCAGCATCGGCGCGTCACGCCGGATCAAGGATACCCATGAGCGAGATGCTTTCCGATACCGCCCTCGACCAGCTCTTCCGCAGCGCGCGCACCTACAACGCCTGGCTCGACCGCGAAGTGACCGATGCGCAGCTGCACCAGCTGTACGACCTGCTGAAGTTCGGGCCGACCAGCGCGAACTCGTCGCCGATGCGGCTGGTGTTCGTGAAGTCGGCCGAGGCCAAGGCGACGTTGTCGCCATTCCTGTCCGAGGGCAACCGCGCCAAGACCCTGGCCGCCCCGGTCACCGCCATCGTGGCGAACGACCATGCGTTCCACGAGAAGCTGCCGCAGCTGTTCCCGCACACCGACGCGAAGAGCTGGTTCGAGGGCAACCAGCCGCTGATCGACACCACTGCGTTCCGCAACGCCACGCTGCAGGGCGCCTACCTGATCCTCGCCGCGCGCGCCGTGGGCCTGGACTGCGGCCCGATGTCCGGTTTCGACAACGCCGGCGTCGACGCTGCGTTCTTCGCCGGCACCACGATCAAGTCCAATTTCCTGGTCAATCTCGGTTACGGCGATGCCAGCCGTGACCTCTTCCCGCGCAGCCCGCGCCTGTCGTTCGACGAAGCGTGCACGATCGCTTGATCGGCCGTTCCTCTCCTTTCCCTACGGAGTTTTCCCATGCGTGCATTGAAAGTATTCGCCCTTGCCGGCCTGCTTGGCGCCGCCTTCGCTGCCCAGGCGGCCCCGCAGACCTTCAACCTCGATCCCACCCATACCGTGGTGACCTTCACCTGGAACCACCTGGGCTTCTCCAACCCCAGCGGCTACGCCGCGCTGGGTTCGGGCAAGGTGGTGTTCGACAAGGCCAATCCGTCCAAGTCCTCGGTCGACGTGACCCTGCCGGTGTCCGGCTTCGACACCCACGTGGCCAAGCTCAACGAGGAATTCCAGTCGCCGGCCTTCTTCGACGCCGCGAAGTACCCCAACGCCGTGTTCAAGAGCACCAAGGTGCAGGCGCTGGGCGGCGACAAGTACAAGGTGACCGGTGACCTGACCCTGCACGGCGTGACCAAGCCGGTGGTGCTGACCGCCCACCTGAACAAGCTCGGCATGCACCCGATGGCGAAGGTCGAGGCGATCGCCTTCGACGCCACCGGCACTCTCAAGCGCTCGGATTTCGGTGTGTCGAACTACGTGCCGTACGTCAGCGACGAGATCAAGCTGCAGATCACCACTGAAGGCGAAATCGCCAAGTAATCGGCTTGCCTGTGGTGCCTGTCTGGACTAGGGCCGTACCTCCGGGTGCGGCCCTTGTCATTGGATCGGGCGTCGGATCCACCCCCGAGCCCGGCCGGGGTGCCCGTGCGGCGCTGGTACGGAGGGTTCTCCCCGTCGCCTGCTAACATTGCGTCCTTGCATCCCCTTCCGGAGCCCGATCCATGTCGTCCCCTTCTGCAGCGGCGGTCACCCCGATCCCGGCGAATGCCCAAAATCGTTACGAAGTGACGCTGAGCGACCTTCCGCTGTCCTGTCCGATGCCCGGGATGGCCCTGTGGAACTCCCATCCGAAGGTGTACCTGCCGATCGTCGACGACGGCGGCGAGTCCACCTGTCCCTACTGTGGCGCGCATTACGTCCTGCGCGGCTGACCGCGGGGCGCAGAACTTCGGACAAACCACGGATCTAGGCACGATCGCTGCTTGCCTGAAGGGATGAAGGCCTTGATGCAAGAGACCATGCCTGCCGCCGCCACCCGTCCCGCCCGGGTCATGACCGTGGTCCAGCTGATCCCGGCGATGCACTCCGGCGGCGCCGAGCGGTCGGCGCTGGAGATTGGTCGTGCGCTGGTCGCCGCGGGGCATCGCTCGGTGGTGGTGTCGGCCGGAGGCCGGCTGGTGGAGCGGCTCGTCGCCGAAGGCAGCGAGCACGTCACCCTGGACATCGGCCGCAAGTCGCTGGGCACCCTGGCCCGGATCGGCGCCCTGCGCCGGGTGCTGAAGTCGCTGGATGCGGACATCGTGCACGCGCGCTCGCGGATGCCGGCGTGGATCGGCCGTCTGGCGATCCGCGGACTGGCGCGCAAGCCGCATTTCATCACCACCGTGCACGGGCTCAACTCGCCCGGCCGCTACAGCGCGGTGCTGCTGCGCGGCGAGCGGATCATTGCGGTGTCGCAGACGGTACGTGCCTACGTGCTGGGCCACTATCGCTGGCTGGAGCCGGCACGGGTGCGGGTGATCCCGCGCGGCATCGATCCGGAGGCGTTCCCGTATGGTCATCGCCCCGATGACGCCTGGCAGAAGGCGTTCTTTGCCGAGTTTCCGCAGCTGGCCGGCGCGCCGCTGCTGACCCTTCCCGGCCGCGGCACCCGCCTGAAGGGCCATCATGACGCGATCGAGCTGCTGGCGGACCTGCGTGACCGCGGCGTGTCGGTCCGGCTGCTGCTGCTGGGCGTGCTCGAGCCCGGTCGCGAAGCGTACGCCGAGGAGCTGCGCGAGCTGGTGCGCGCGCGCGGACTGCAGTCGCAGGTGGTGATGACCCCGCCGCGCGACGACGTGCGCGACATCTACGCCGTGTCGGCGCTGGTGTTGCAGTTGTCCAACAAGCCCGAAGCGTTCGGCCGCACCGTCGTGGAAGCACTTTCGCTGTGCCGTCCGGTGCTCGGCTATGCCCACGGCGGCGTCGGCGAGCTGCTGGCCGAACTCTATCCGGCCGGTCGGGTGCCGCCGGGCGATCGCGAGAAGCTGGTGGAGCGTGCCGCCGAGCTGTTGCGGGTCGCTCCGCCGATCCCGATGCTGCAGAGCTACCGTCTCGCCGACATGCAGCAGGCGACGCTCGAGCTGTATGCCGAAGTGATGGACGCGGACCGCGGCTGATTCCCGCGCCGCGGCGACGTCGCCCGGCCCGTGAACGCTCGCCTACAATGCCGGCTTACTTCGCGCCGGCTGCCGCATGTCCACGTTTTCCTCCCGTCTTGTCACTGCGCTGCGTTCGCCGCTGCTGCCGTTCTGGCTGGTGATCGCGTTGCTGCCGTTCGGCCGCAGCGCCGAGTTCGGTACCGCGCTGTGCCTGTTCGGGACGGTGATGCTGTTCCTGCGCTTCCCGCACGCGCTGTCCCAGCACGAGGGCGCGCGGTGTCTGCTGTGGATCCTGGGCGCCTACGTCGGCGCGGCGCTGGTGTCCGCGCTGGACTCGGTGGCGCCGGGCAAGAGCTGGGAGACCGTGGCCGGCCTGCTTCGCTACGCCCCGCTGGGCATCTATGCCTGCTTCGCCCTGCGCCGGGCCGATCGGGTGGGCGCGTTGTACCGGGCGGTGGCCGCCGTGGTGGCCCTGTGGGGACTCGACGCCTGGGTGCAGGCCCTGACCGGCTGGAGTCTGGGTGGTCACGCCGAGGCGGAACGGCTGTCGGGCATCTTTGGCGCGGACAACCTGAAGCTGGGGCCGACGCTCGCGGTGTTGTCGCCTTTCGTGCTGTGGGCCGCGCGCGAGCGCGCGGGTCGGTGGGCACTGTGGCTGGCCGCGCTGGTGCTGCTCGGGCCGGTACTGCTGGCCGGCTCCCGCGCCGCCTGGATCGTCTACGCCGTGGTGGTGCTCGCGTTCGCGTGGCGCGAGCTGGGGTCGCTGCGCCGCTTCCTCGCCTTCGGATTGCTGGCCGCGGCCGTGCTGGCGCTGGCCGGCGGGCTGGCATGGAAGACCTCGACCCGTTTCCAGGCACGCATGGAGCGCACCCTCGAGGTGTTCAACGGCAGCGAGCAGGCGGTGAACCAGGCGCTGACCGGACGGCTCGACATCTGGGGCACCAGCTGGCGGATGATCCAGGCGCATCCGGTGAACGGCGTGGGCGTGCGTGGCTACCGCTACGCCTACCCGCATTACGCACCGGCCAACGACCACTTCGTCACCGCCGAAGCCTGCGGGGTGGGCGAGGGTGCCTGCCACGCCCACCAGGTGGTGCTGGAGGTGTTGACCGAGACCGGTGTGATCGGGCTCTTGCTGTGGCTGGCCGCCGTGGTCTGGGCGCTGAGTTACTGGCGTCGGGTCGGGCGCGAGTCGCGCGCGCTGGCGTTCCCGGTGACGGTGGCGCTCGGTGCGATGCTGTTTCCGCTGAACACGCATCTGGCGTTCTACTCGGCCTGGTGGGGGCTGCTGTTCGCCTGGCTGCTGGGGCTGTGGTGCGCGGCGCTCGGCGCGCTGCCGGAGGAGCGCGCCCATGCCGCGTGAACCGCTGTCGGTGGTGGTGATCACGTTCAACAACGCCGACACGCTCGACGCCTGCCTGCGCGAGGTGGACTGGGCCGACGAGATCGTGGTGCTCGACTCCGGCTCCACCGACGCCACCGTCGCCATCGCGGAACACCACGGCGCGCGCGTGGCGGTGCACCCGTTCGACGACTACGGTCCGCAGAAGCAGCGCGCGATCGACATGGCGCGCCACGACTGGGTGCTCAACCTCGACGCCGACGAGATCCTCTCGCCGGGCACCCGCACGGTGATCGAGCGGGCGCTTGACGCGCCCCGCCACGCCGGTTTCCGGTTGCCGCGTCGCGAGCGCATGTTCTGGACCGTGCAGCACCGGTGCAGCTGGCGCAACGGCCACCTGCGCCTGTTCGACCGCCGGCGCGGGCGCATGAACGACGTCGAGGTGCATGCGGCGGTGGAGGTCGACGGGCCGGTCAAGACCCTGCGCGCAGCCGACTTCGTCAACGCCGGCGACGGCGACATCGCCACCCGGGTGGACAAGATCAACCGCTACACGACCGGCATGGTCGCGCACAAGCTGCGCAAGCGGCAGCGTTTCACCGGCCTGCGCATGGTGCTGTACCCGCCGGTGTTCTTCCTGCGCCAGTACGTCGGCAAGCGCTATTTCCTCAACGGCTGGGCCGGCTTCATCGCCAGCGTCACCGGCGCCTTCTACGCCTTCCTCAAGTACGCCAAGCTGCACGAGGCGCGCGAACGCCAGCGCACGTCAGCCGGTCGTGGCACCGAGACCGCCGAGCCCCGCTGACCCCTGGTCGGCCGCTTCCGGCTGCAGCTGGGCCACGAAATCGCGCGCGATCACGTGGGTGGCGAAGCGCTGCAGCACGAACTCGCGCGCAGCCTCTCCCATCCGCTGGCGGGTGGCGTCGTCGCACATCGCCAGGATCGCGTCGCGCCAGGCGGGCACGTCGGCCAGAGGGAGCAGCAGCCCGCTCTCGCCGTGCGAGAGGGTTTCGGGCACGCCGCCGATGTCGCTGGCGAGCACCGGCACGCCGCAGGCCTGCGCCTCGATCGACGTGCGGCCGAACGTCTCGGTGGCGATCGAGGGAAAGGCCAGCATCGACAGGCTGCGGAAGTAGTCCGCGGTCTGGTTGGTCCACCCCGTGAAGCGGTGCCGCCCGCCCAGCGCGGGATCCGCACCGGCCCGTGCCCGCAGGTCGGCGGCATCGGGTCCGTCGCCCACCCACAGGCAGTGCAGGCGGGGTTCGCGGCGCATCGCCTGCGTCGCCGCCTCCAGCAGCGGGAATACCCCTTTGCCGGTTTGCATGCGGCCCACATAGCCCAGCACGATCGCGTCGGCCGGGAGACCCAGCGAGGCCCGCATGGCGGCGCCTGCGTCCGCATCCGGCCGGAACAGCGCCGCGTTGACGGGGTTGTACAGCACCTGCACCCGGGACGCGGCGATGCCGCGATCCAGGTAGGCCTGGCGTGCATGCCGCGATACCGCGAAGAAGCGCGTGGCCAGGCGCGGCAGCAGCAGTGCCGACAGCCGCTTCATCGGTGGCGTGCGGTGCCGGAACAGCGCCACCGGAATGCCCAGCGCCCGGCCGATCAGCACCAGCGGCCAGTACTCCTTGCCGAAGTTGCCGACGATCCAGTCCGGCCGGGCCTCGGCGATCTGCCGCCGCACCGCGGCGTAGCCGCTTGGATCCAGCGCGTTGCGGAAGAAGCCTTCACGGCAGCGCACGCCGCTGTAGGCCAGGCCCTCCCAGATCAGCGTGTCCGGTCGCAGGATCGCATCCACGTCGTGCCCGGATTCGACCAGCGCCTGCGCCAGTGCCACGAAATGCGTCGCTGCACCGGTGTTCTCCGGATGGGTACCCACGAACAGGAACCTCATGCGCGACGATCCTCGTAGGCGGTGAACACCCGCTGCGCGAACGGCAGCAGCCAGTGGTGGCGGGCCACCTGCACGCGCGGCAGCCGGAACAGGTCCATGCCTGCCCGGGCGCGACCGCGGCAGGTGGCGGTCGCCGCGTCGTAGCCGGCTTCCCGCGCAACGGCGGCAACGCGCTCGTCCACGTCGCCATACGGGTAGCAGAACTGCCGCACGGGCGCGCCGATGACGTCTTCCAGCTCGGTCCGCGAACCTGCGATCTCCTCGCGCAGCGTGGCGTCGTCGCACCGGGTCAGACGCGGGTGGCTTCGACTGTGTGCGCCGACCTCCATCCCGGCCTCGTGCCAGCGACGCAGCTGCGAGGCGTCCATCAGCGGCTTGCGCACGCCGAGGCGGTCTTCGTCCCAGCGGTTGTGTTCGCCCAGCGTGGTGCTGACCGCGTAGCAGGTGGCGGTGAAGCCCTGCGCCTGCAGCGCCGGCAGCGCGTGCCGGAGATTGTCCAGGTAGCCGTCGTCGAGCGTGATCACCGCCACGCGACCGCTCCGCTCGCCGCGCAGGTAGGGCATCGCGTCGCGCATCGACAGGCCGGTGTAGCCGGCGCGCCGGAGCAGCGCCATCTGCCTGGAGAAGGCAGACGGCGCGACGTACAGGCTGCGGTAGACGCGGGCCTCGCGGGGGGCTCGCGCGACGTTGTGGTACATCAGGATCGGCACGGGGCGCGGGGTGGCGCGATCCGGCGTCGTTGGCGTGGGCATGGGGGATGGCTTGGCGCGTGTCGTCGCCACGGCCGGTGTCCCTGCACCGCGTCCTGAAGATGGCGTCGACGAGGTTGCGCAGCGTGTGCGCGACGGCTTTCAGCGGGCTGTCTGCGCGGCCCGGGACGTCCGGTCAGTACACCGGCGGTTCACCTTCCGGACGGGTCTTGAAGCGCTTGTGCACCCACAGGTATTGCTCGGGCGCCTCGCGCACCATCTGCTCGATGCAGGCGTTGACCCGGGCGGTGTCCTCGAGCACGTCGTCGCCGGGGATGCCGGGCAGCGGCGCGCCAAGGCGCAGCGCGTAGCCGCCGTTGTCCGGCAGGCGGCGATGAAAGAACGGGATCACCACCGCATTGCCCATCCGCGCGAGATGGTGGGTGGCGGTGATGGTGGCTGCCGGCACCCCGAAGAACGGCACGAACACGCTGTCCTTGCTGCGCATGTCCTGGTCCGGTGCATACCAGAGCGTGCCGCCGGAGCGCAGGTATTTCACCGTGCCGCGGATGTCGTCTTTCTCGAACATCGCATCGGCGTAGCGCAGCCGCGCGCGCAACACGACCCACTCGAACACCGTCGAATCCATGCGGCGATACATGCCGGCGATGCGAATGCGCTGCGACACCAGCCTGGCGCACAGTTCCAGGTGCGAGAAGTGGCCGCCGACCAGCAGCACCCCCTTGCCGGCGGCGCGGGCCTGTTCCAGATGCGCCAGTCCATCGATGTGCAGCGGCAGGCGGGCAATCGCCGCATCGCTTCCCATCCAGCCGAGCGCGAACTCGGCCAGCATCAACCCGATGTCGCGTAGGTGCGCGTCCACCAGCGCGGCCTGCTGGCGTGCATCGAGCCCGGGGAAACACAGCGCGATGTTCGCCTCGGCGACCGCGCGGCGGGCGGAGTCGATGCGCATGGCGATCGCACCCAGCCAGCGGCCCACGCGCATCAGCGCGGGATAGGGCAGCCGGGCGATCAGCCAGATGAAGCCCACGCCCAGCCAGGCCGGCCAGTGGCGAGGCGACAGCAGGGAGGCGCGGAAGGGGGGGCGTGGCATGCCGGGCATCGGGGCATTGTAGCGAAGCGTGCCGGCGGTCCCGGCGATGGCCGCCTTATACTTGCGGATCGCACAGGGGAACCCGTCGTTGCGCTATCTCTACACCTTGCTGATGTACCTGGCGACACCGGTGATCGTGCTGCGCCTGGTGACGCGCGGGATCCGTTACGGCAGCTACCACCAGCGCTGGCCGGAACGCTTCGGGCAGTTCCCGGCGCCCGGGCTGAATGGCTCGCTGTGGGTGCATGCCGTCTCGGTCGGCGAGGTGAATGCGGCCGAGCCGCTGATCAAGGCGCTCAAGAAGGCCTATCCGCAGGCCCCGCTGGTGGTCACCACGGTGACCCCGACCGGATCCGAGCGCGTGCGCCAGCTGTTCGACGACAGCGTCTTCCACGTGTACCTGCCCTATGACCTGCCGTTTGCGGTCAGCCGGTTCCTGCAGCGGGTGCGGCCGCGGCTGGCCGTGATCGTGGAAACGGAGATCTGGCCCAATCTCTATTTCGCCTGTCGTCGGCGCGGCATCCCGCTGATGATCGTCAACGCGCGCTTGTCCGAACGGTCCATGCGCGGCTACCGGCCGGCCCGGGGGCTGGTAAGGGCGGCGCTGCGCTGCGTGAACCTGGTGTCGGCACAGTCGCGGACCGACGCGGCCCGCTATCGGATGCTCGGTGCGCCCGCGGACCGCGTGGTGGTCAGCGGCAACCTCAAGTTCGACATGCCGGTGCCGGCCCAGGCCAGGGTCGAGGGCGAGGCGATGCGCGACCAGTGGGGGCGCCTGCGGCCGGTCTGGATGGCCGCGAGTACCCACGAGGGCGAGGAACTCGCCGTGCTGGAGGCGCACCTCGAGGTGCTGAAGCGACTGCCGGACGCCCTGCTGCTGCTCGCGCCGCGCCATCCCGATCGCTTTCGGCTGGTCGAACACCTGGTGCGCAACCTCGGGTTCACCGCCGGCACGCGCAGCGCCGACCGCGTTCCCGCACGCAGCCATCAGGTGTTCGTGATCGATGCGATGGGTGAACTGATGCCGTTCTTCGCCGCGTCGGACCTCGCCTTCGTGGGGGGGAGCCTGGTGCCGATCGGCGGCCACAACGTGCTGGAGCCGGCGTCACTCTCGCGTCCGGTGCTGGTGGGGCCGCATACCTTCAATTTCGACGACATCACGCAGACGCTGGTTCGTCGGGGCGGGGCCGAGCGTATCGTCGCCGCCGATCGCCTCGGTGCGGTCGTGCAGCAGCTGCTGCGTGACGGTCCGGTGCTGCAGGCGATGGGGCAGTGTGCGCACGAGGTCTTTGCCAGCGAACGGGGCGCCGTTGGCCGCGTCATGGTGCTGGTTGACCGCATGCTGCAGGAGTGACGCGCGGAAGCCGAAGCACGAAGGCCGCCCGGAGGCGGCCTTTCCTGACGAGCCTGGCGCGGGTGGACCGGCCGCGGCGTCACTCGAGCAGGGCGTTGATCGACTCCATGTCCTTGAAGTCCGCCGCACCGGCGGTCTGCTTGAGCAGCAGCTTGTCCAGGATGAACTGGTGGCGCGCCTGGGAGTACTGGCTCTCGGACGAGGTGAGCGTCTGGATCGCGGTCAGCACGTCGAGGATGGTCTTGGTGCCCACGCTGAAACCGGCACGGGTGGCATCGAGCGCCTTCTGGCCGGCGGCCACCGCCGACTTGGCCGCTTCCACCTGGCTGATGCCGGCGATCACCGAGCGGTAGTAGTTCAGCGTGTTGCGCTGGACCTGGCGACGATCTGCCTCGAGCGAGTCCTGCGCGGCATCGCGCTGGTAGATCGATTGGCGTACCCGCGACTGGGTCAGGCCGCCGGAAAACAGCGGCACCGACAGCGTCAGGCCCACGGTGGTCGAGCTGGGATTGCGGAAGTGCAGGCTGGAATTCTGGAACCAGGTGGCGCTCTTGCCGTAACTCACGTTGGCACTGATGGTCGGCAGGTGGCCGGCGCGTGCGGCGGATATGCTGTGCTCGGCAGCCTCGACGCTGTACTTGTCCGACAGCAGGCTCGGGTTGTTCTGCAGGGCCCGCTGTACCCATGCACTCTGGTCATTCGGCTGCGGGGGGTCCATCGGCAGGTCGTCACGCAGCTTCTTCAGCTCGCCGGTGGGCTTGCCGGTGATCTGGGTGAGCGCCTCGCGCGCATCGTCCAGCGTGTTCTGCGCGGCGATCGTCTGTGCCTTGGCCGACTCGTAGAACGACTTGGCCTGGTAGACGTCGGTGATGGCGGACAGACCGACCTTGTAGCGCTGATCCGACTGCTCGTACTGCTGCCGGTAGGCTTCCTCGTTGGCCTTGGCGAAGGCCAGCGAATCCTGGCTGGTCAGCACGTTGAAATAGGCCGTGGCCACACGCACGAACAGGTCCTGCAGGGCCGCCTGGTACAGCGCGTCCTGCGCGCTGGCCTGGGAATGGGCTGCCTTCAGGTCGGCGATCTTGCTCAGATCCAGCACGGTCTGGCTCAGGTTGGCCGAGATGTCCCGCGTGCGCGAGTGGCCGAGATTGGTCGACGTCTGCACTGCCTGGCCGGTCGACGGGTTGACCGTGCTGGAGGAAGATTTCCCGCTGCTGGACTGGCTGAGCGTGAGTCCGGCCGAAATCTGCGGCAGGAGCAGCGCACGCGCCTGGGTCACGCCCTCACCCACGGACAGGCGCTGCGCATCGGCCTGGGACAACACCGGATCATTGGCACGCGCTTCCCGGTAGGCATCCAGCAGATCCTCGCCGTGGCTGGGCAGGGAAATCGCCGACAGAGCCAGGGCAAGGGTAAGAAGCTTCAAACGCATGGGGTGCCTCGCAGGTCTCGAAGGGGGTATCAGAAAACGAACTGGCGCGGCGGTTCGGCGTGCACCAGATAGGGAAGGTCGGTTTCAAGCAGGCCCTCTTCGCGATAACGCCCCGGACCTTCCTGGGTGATCAGCACGACCTGCTGCGCCGGGGACTGTCCACGGATCGCCAGCAGGCGACCGCCGGGCTTGAGCCAGCCGAGCATGCGTTCGGGCAGCCGGGCCACGGCACCCGTCAGCACGACCACGTCGAACTGCCCGGCCGTCGACCAGCCGACGACGGCATCGCCAGTGTCCAGCGTGACGTTGCCAATGCCGGCCGCAGTCAGGCGCTGCGCGGCGGCATGGGTGAAATCGGCGTGGATGTCCACGCTCACCACTTGGCCGGCCAGTCCGGCCAGGCAGGCGGTGAAGAAGCCCGAACCGGTGCCCACTTCCAGCACGCGCTCGTCCGGCTGCAGCTCCAGTGCCTGCAGCAGGCGGCCTTCGAGCACCGGCTTCATCATCACCTCGCCGTGCCCGAGCGGCAGACAGACGTCGGCGAAGGCGAGTTGGCGGTGCTCCGGAGCCACGAAATCCTCGCGACGGACACGCCCCAGGACCGCCAGGACGCGTGCATCAAGGACCTCCCAGGGGCGCACCTGGTTTTCCACCATGTTCTGCCGCGCCTGTTCGAAGTTCATCGCCATGTTCTGTCACGTCCCGTACGGATCGAAAAAGGTCAAAAAGGATAAGCG
>JAGWVM010000098.1 GCA_018970895.1 Lysobacteraceae bacterium
AGCCGGGCGGTGACCTCCAGTACCGCGGCGTGGCTCTCGGGCGAGAGCCACTTGGTGTTTTCCTGCGGGCCGGAGCCCGCACTTGCCGCGTGTTTCATGTCAAACAGCCTTTGCGGATCAGAACAGTGCGGCGGCCTTCGCCAGGGCGATGTACAGGCCGATGAGGAACGGAATGCCCACGGCCGCCCAGGCAAGGATGCCGGTGGCGCCGAAGGCACCGCGCGCCGCGGTGGCCGCGTTGCCGCTCACGCCGGCAGCCTCGTGCTGCAGCGAGCGCTCGCGAGCGAGTTCCTCGGGGGTCATGACCACCGATTCGCTCACGGGTTTCACCAGCAGGTTGCAGATCAGGCCGACGAACAGCAGGCCGGCCATGATGTACAGCGTGCGGTCGTAGACCAGATTCTTGGCCACGCCCGCGTCGAGCTGGGCCTGGCGGATGCTGGCGATGATGACCGGGCCGACCACGCCCGCCGCCGACCAGGCAGTGAGCAGGCGACCGTGGATGGCGCCGACCATCTGTGTGCCGAACAGGTCGGCCAGGTAGGCCGGCACCGTGGCGAAGCCGCCACCATACATGCTCAGGATCACGCAGATCGAGATCACGAACAGGCCGGGCATGCCCAGGTGGCCCCAGGTCGGCAGCAGGCAGTACACGACGATGCCGAGCACGAAGAACGTGTAATAGGTGTTCTTGCGACCGATCCGGTCCGACAGCGACGCCCAGAACAGGCGGCCGAGGCTGTTGAACAGGCTGATCAGACCCACCAGGCCGGCCGCCGCGGCCACCACGGCCGCCTTCTGTGCCGGGGTGAGGTCGGCCGCGGCTTCGGTGAGGCCGGCCAGCTTGCCGCCGAACACGTCCTGCAGCATCGGGCTGGCCATCGAGATCACCGCGATGCCGGCGGTCACATTGAGGAACAGCACGCCCCACACCAGCCAGAACTGCGGCGTCTTCCACGCCTTGTTCAGGTGGACGTGGTGCTGGGTGATCATGCTGCTGGCCTCGGCCGCCTTCGGCTCCCAGCCCTGGGGTTTCCAGCCGTTCGGAGCAACGCGGAAGCCGAACGCGCCGGCCGCCATCACGATCACGTAGAGCACGCCCATCACCATCAGGGTGGAGGCCACGCCCTGGCCGCCGTTGGCGGAGAAGTGCTTCATCAACGCCACCGCGATGGGTGCGCCGATCATCGCGCCACCGCCGTAGCCCATGATGGCGAAGCCGGTGGCCAGGCCGCGGCGATCCGGGAACCACTTGATGAGGGTCGATACCGGGGTGATGTAACCCAGGCCCTGGCCGACGCCTCCCAGCACGCCGCATCCCAGGTAGACCAGCCACAACTGGTGCATCGACACGCCGATGCCGCCCAGCACCAGGCCGCCGCCCCAGCACAGGGCAGCGATGAAGCCGGCCTTGCGCGGGCCCGCATGCTCCAGCCAGCCGCCCCAGATGAAGGCGGAAATGCCGAGCATGGCGATGAACGTTTCAAAGATGTGGTTGACCTGCGGCACCGTCCAGTTGCAGGACGTGGTGGTGAGCGCAGCCATGAAACTGAGATTGGTGCACATCGCCGGATCGGCGTTGGCGACCAGCTTGGTCATCGGCAGCCAGAACACGGAGAATCCGTAGGCCATGCCGATGCACAGGTGGATGGCAAGCGCCGCAGGCGGCACCAGCCACCGATTGAAGCGCGGACCTGCGATCGTGCGTTCCCTTGCGAGAATTCCGCCGGAGCCCCCCTGGCTCCCGGCGTTCGTTGCCCCCGGCACACTGGCCATACGGTTCTCCCCTGCTCTTGATGGAAACACGTGACGCGGTACGTCCACCCTCGCAAGGCGGATGCACAGCGCTTTCGATGATTGCGCCCGCCCGTGGAGGTCGCCACTCGACAAAGGTCGCAACGCGATACGGCAGGAAAATGACGCGGTGCCAGTCCGAGGGCCCGCGTGTCTTCCCCCGGCGGGGCCTGCGGCCTGGGTGCGGTGCAACATTCATGGCGGCCGCCGGATCGTGCGATGTCCACCTCCGGCTCCCGAGGCCGCACAATAGGGGTTTACCGCGTCGACCTTGCGTCCCCGTGACGCCGCCTCCATGGTGACCGGTCGATCGATGCCCGCCCCCACGTCAGGAAGAGTCCAGCCCATGTCCGAGACCCCCAAGATCATCTACACGCTCACCGACGAAGCGCCGTTCCTGGCCACCCAGTCGCTGCTGCCGATCGTCAAGGCGTTCGCCGGCACCGCGGGCATTGCCGTGGAGACGCGGGACATTTCGCTGGCCGGCCGCATCCTGTCGCAGTTCCCCGAGTCGCTGCGCGACGACCAGCGCATCGCCGACGACCTGGCCGAGCTGGGCGAACTGGCCACCACGCCGGAGGCCAACATCATCAAGCTGCCGAACATCAGCGCCTCGGTGCCGCAGCTGAAGGCCGCCATCAAGGAGCTGCAGGCCCAGGGTTACGCGCTGCCGGAGTATCCGGACGAGCCGCGCAGCGACGTGGAGCTGTGGAACATCCGCGCCCGCTACGACAAGGTGAAGGGCAGCGCGGTGAACCCGGTGCTGCGCGAGGGCAATTCCGACCGCCGTGCACCGGCCTCGGTCAAGAGCTATGCGCGCAAGCACCCGCACAAGATGGGCGCCTGGAGCGGGAATTCGAAGACCCGTGTGGCGCACATGGACGGCGGCGATTTCTACGGCAGCGAGAAGTCCGCCGCGCTGGACAAGGCCGGCACGCTGAAGATCGAGCTGGTCGGCAAGGACGGTGCGGTCACCGTGCTGAAGGAGAAGGTGGCGGTGAAGGTCGGCGAGGTGGTCGACGCCTCGGTGATGAGCCGTGCCGCGCTGGCCCGCTTCGTCGACGCCGAGATCGCCCGCGTGAAGGACGAGGGCGCGCTGTTCTCGCTGCACCTGAAGGCGACCATGATGAAGGTCTCCGACCCGATCATGTTCGGCGTGGTGGTGGGCGAGTTCTACAAGGACGCGCTGGCCAGGCACGCCGATGCGCTCAAGCAGATCGGCTTCGACCGCAACAACGGCATCGGCGATCTCTATGCGCGTCTGGGCGCGCTGCCGCAGGCGCAGCAGGACGCGATCAAGGCCGACCTTGCCGCCGAGTACGCCAAGCGCCCGCCGCTGGCGATGGTGAACTCCGACAAGGGCATCACCAACCTGCACGTGCCGTCGGACGTGATCGTCGACGCCTCGATGCCGGCGATGGTGCGCGACTCCGGCAAGATGTGGAACGCCAGGGGCGAGCTGCAGGACACCGTGGCGCTGATCCCCGACCGCAGCTACGCCGGGATCTACCAGGTGGTGATCGAGGACTGCAAGGCGCACGGCGCGTTCGATCCGGCCACCATGGGTTCGGTGCCCAACGTGGGCCTGATGGCGCAGAAGGCCGAGGAATACGGCTCGCACGACAAGACCTTCCAGGTGGAGGCCGATGGCACCGTGCGCGTGACCGACCAGGACGGCCGGGTGGTGTTCGAGCACGCGGTGGAAGCCGGCGACATCTGGCGCATGTGCCAGACCAGGGACGCGCCGATCCAGGACTGGGTGAAGCTCGCGGTCAGCCGCGCGCGGCTGTCGAACACTCCCGCGGTGTTCTGGCTGGACGCCAAGCGCGCACACGATGCGCAGGTGATCGCCAAGGTCGAGCGTTATCTGAAGGACCACGACACCGCCGGACTGGACATCCGCATCCTGTCGCCGGAGGACGCCATGCGCTTCTCGCTGGAGCGCATCCGCAGAGGCGAGGACACCATCTCGGTCACCGGCAACGTGTTGCGTGACTATCTCACCGACCTGTTCCCGATCATGGAGCTGGGCACCAGTGCCAAGATGCTCTCCATCGTGCCGCTGATGGCCGGCGGTGGCCTGTTCGAGACCGGCGCGGGCGGTTCGGCGCCCAAGCACGTGCAGCAGTTCGTCGAAGAGAACTACCTGCGCTGGGATTCGCTGGGCGAGTTCCTTGCACTGCAGGCCTCGCTGGAGTTCGTCGGCGACAAGACCGGCAACGCCAAGGCGAAGGTGCTGGCCAGGGCGCTGGACCGCGCCAACGGGCAGATCCTCGACAACAACCGCTCGCCGGCGCGCAAGGTCGGCCAGCTGGACAATCGCGGCAGCCACTTCTACCTGGCCCTGTACTGGGCGCAGGCGCTGGCCGACCAGGACGACGACGCCGGTCTGAAGGCGACGTTCGCCCCGCTGGCGAAGGTGCTAGCGCACAGCGAGGGCACTATCCTCGGCGAGCTCAACGGCGCCCAGGGCAGGCCGGTCGACATCGGCGGCTACTATCACCCGGACTTGGCCCGCGTGAGCGAGGCGATGCGGCCCAGCGCCACCCTCAACGCCGCGATCGCCACCCTCGGCTGATCGACCGGGAGCGGCCGGCACCCCGGCCGCTCCCGTCGTCCGGTCCGGCCGGGCGCCGTGCCCGACCGGTTCCCCGGACCCGCCCGTGGCGCGCCATTCCGGCATGCTGGACTGGGTCGCTTGCCGATCAACCGATCCAGGGAGAACGCCCCATGCGCCGTCGCGAACTGATCAAGGCCGGGCTGCTCGGCGTCGCCAGCCTGCCACTGTGGCCAGCCCGGCCTGCTGCCGCCGCCGATGCCGGTGCCGGTGCCGGTGCGGCCTTCGCCGCGCTCGAGCAGGCCCACGGCGGGCGGCTCGGCGTGGCCGTGCTGGACACCGGCAGCGGCCGCCGCCTGCTGCACCGCGCCGACGAACGCTTCCTGATGTGCAGCACCGGCAAGCTTCTGGCCGTCGCCGCGGTGCTGGCGCGGGTCGACCGCAGCGAGGAGCGGCTCGACCGCCGCATCGTGTTCCACCGCGCCGACGTGCTCGACTGGGCGCCGGTGACCCGGCTGCGTCCCGGTCCGCCCGGCATGACCGTGGAAGAGCTGTGCCAGGCGGCGATGATCGTCAGCGACAACACCGCGATGAACCTGCTGCTGGCCTCGCTCGGCGGGCCGGCGGCGCTGACCCGATTCGTGCACGGGCTGGGCGATCCGCTGACCCGTTTCGATCGCACCGAGCCGTCGCTCAACCGACCCGGTCCGCAGGGCTTCGAGGACACCACCACCCCGGTCGCGATGCTGGACGACATGCGTCGCGTGCTGCTCGGCGACGTGCTGTCGCCTGCCTCGCGCGCGCGGCTGCTGGACTGGCTGCGCCACAACACCACCGGCACCACCCAGCTGCGGGCCGGATTGCCGGCGGGTTGGAGCGCGGGGGACAAGACCGGCGCCAGCACCACGCAGAACAACGACGTGGCGATCGCCTGGCCGCCGGGCCGGGCGCCGGTGCTGATCACCGCTTTCTACGAAAGTGCCGCCGGCGCGACCGAGGCGCGCAAGTCGGTGCTGGCGCAGGTCGGGGCCCTGGCGGCCGGCATCTGACACCCGCTGCGGTGCGCTTCAGCCGGCCCTTGCTAGCATGCGGGTTTTCCGCAGGGAGAGGGTGCATGACACGGATGCCGAGCCTGCCTCTGCTCCTGTTGCTGGCCGCCGCGCCGCTTGCCGCGCAGGACCTTCCCGCGCCGCCCTCGACCGCCGACATTCCCCTGCTCGCCCCGGTCACCGTCAGCGGCGTCCAGCCGGGACCCGGCTTGTGGAAGGTGAGCAAGGGCGATCACGTGCTGTGGCTGCTGGGCACCACCAGCGCGCTGCCGGCCCACATGCAGTGGCGTTCGGACGAGGTGGAGCGCATCGTCGCCGGCAGCCAGGAGGTGATCCGCTCGCCGCGGGTCAAGTTCAAGCTGGACATCGGCTTCTTCGGCAAGCTGTTCCTGCTGCCTTCGGCGTTCGGCGCGCGCAAGAATCCCGACGGCAAGACGCTGGACCAGGTCCTGCCCGCACCGCTCTATGCGCGCTGGGTCGCGCTCAAGGCCCGCTACATCGGTCGCGACCACGGCATCGAGCGTTGGCGACCGCTGTTCGCCGGCATCGAGCTGTACCGCAAGGCGCTGAAGAAGAACGGCCTGCGCAGCGGCGGGCAGATCGAGGACACCGTGGTGGGTCTGGCCAAGCAGCACGGCGTAAGGATCGTCGACGCCACCTATACGCAGGAAATCAAGGATCCGCGCGGCGCGCTCAAGGCCTTCAAGACGGCCGGCCCGGAGGATACGGAGTGCTTTTCGCGCACGCTGGACAGTGTCGAGAACGACATTCCGGCGATGGCCGAGCGGGCCAATGCGTGGGCCACCGGAGACATCGCCACGCTGCGCCGTTTGCCCGACAGCCGCTTCCGCAATGCCTGCGCCGATGCGCTGGCCGAGAGCGGGTTCGCCCGGCAGCTGCACATCAGCGACCTGCCGGCCCGCGTCGATGCCGTGTGGTTCGCGGCGGCGCGGCAGGCACTGGCGCAGGACCGCCAGGCGCTGGCGGTGCTCTCGATGGACCAGCTGGTGGCGCCCGGCAACTACCTGGACACGCTGAAGGCCGAGGGCTACACGGTGCAGTCGCCGGCAGGCGACGACCCGGCGCCGGCGACGAGCGGCGCCGCCGGCGCACCGGCTCAGTAGGCGCTGGCCTCGTCCAGCGCCGCGATGTCCTGCGGCGACAGCACCAGCCGCGCCGCGCCGGCGAGTTCCTCCAGCTGTGCCACGCTGGTCGCGCTGGCGATCGGCGCGGTGAGACCGGGTCGGGCCATCAGCCAGGCCAGCGCGATCTGGGCGGGCGTCGCGCCGTGGGCCCGGGCCGTCGCGTCGAGCGCGGCGAGGATGCGCATGCCGCGCGCGTCCAGATACCTGCGCACCGCGCCGCCGCGCGCCGCGCTCTTGGCCAGGTCCGCCTCGCCGCGGTACTTGCCGGTGAGGAACCCGCTGGCCAGCGCGTAGTAGCAGATCACGCCGACCTCCTCGCGCCGCACCAAGGGCTCCAGCGCCGCCTCGTAGCCGGCGCGGTCGGCCAGGTTGTATTCCGGCTGCAGGCTCTCGTAGCGCGGCAGGCCGTGGGCACGCGACACCTCCAGCGCCTCGGCCAGCCGCTCGGCGGAGTAGTTGGAGGCGCCGATGACGCGCACCTTGCCCTGCTCGATCAGCCGGCCGAACGCGCCCAGCGTCTCGGCCAGCGGCACGCTGGCGTCGTCCTCGTGCGCCTGGTACAGGTCGATGCAGTCGGTCTGCAGGCGTTTGAGCGAGCCTTCCACCGCCTGCCGGATGTTCGCCGGCGACAGCCCCGGATGTTCGGCCCACTTGGCCACCTTGGTGGCGATCACCACTTGCGAGCGCTTGCCGCTGCGCTTGAGCCACTTGCCGATGATCGTCTCCGACTCGCCGCCGCGGTTGCCCGGCGCCCACGACGAGTACATGTCCGCGGTGTCGATGAGGTTGAAGCCGGCGTCGACGAAGGCGTCGAGCAGGGCGAACGAGCGGGCTTCGTCGGCGCTCCAGCCGAACACGTTGCCGCCGAAGGCGAGCGGGGCGATCTCCAGCGCGGATCGTCCCAGGGTGCGTCGCTGCATGGCTGACCTCATGGTGTCGTCGAACGGGAATCCGTCGACATGGGTGCCGCGTACGCCCGATCAAGCCCGCGCCTGCGGCTGACCAAAGTCGAATGCGGCGTGGATCCGGCGCATGCCGCCGGGTTGCTAAGCTTCCGTGCTCGGTTGCGTCAGCGCGCACCGCTCATCCTGTATCCGTACCGCAAGGAGATTCCCCCATGAAGTCACGCGCCGCCGTCGCCTGGGAAGCAGGCAAGCCGCTGAGTATCGAACAGGTCGACGTGCAGGGACCGAAGGCCGGCGAGGTGCTGGTGCGCATCGTCGCCACCGGCGTGTGCCACACCGATGCCTACACCCTGTCCGGCGCCGATCCGGAGGGTGCGTTCCCGGTGATCCTGGGCCACGAGGGTGGCGGCATCGTCGAGGAGGTGGGCGAGGGCGTCACCTCGCTGAAAGTGGGCGACCACGTGATTCCGCTGTACACGCCCGAGTGCGGCGAGTGCGAGTACTGCCTGTCCGGCAAGACCAACCTGTGCCAGAAGATCCGCGTCACCCAGGGCAAGGGCCTGATGCCGGACGGCACCTCCCGCTTTTCCATCGACGGCAAGACCATCCTGCACTACATGGGCACCAGCACGTTCTCCGAGTACACCGTGCTGCCGGAGATCTCGCTGGCGAAGATCAACCCGGCCGCGCCGCTGGACAAGGTGTGCCTGCTCGGCTGCGGCATCACCACCGGCATCGGTGCGGTGCTCAACACCGCCAAGGTGACGCCGGGCTCCACCGTGGCGGTGTTCGGCATGGGCGGCATCGGCCTGTCGGTGGTGCAGGGCGCGGTGATGGCCAAGGCCTCGCGCATCCTCTGCGTGGACATCAACCCGTCGAAGTGGGAGATGGCCAGGGCGCTGGGCGCCACCGACTTCGTCAACCCGAAGGACTACCCGGACACGCCGATCCAGCAGGTCATCGTCGACATGACGAATGGCGGCGTGGACTACTCGTTCGAGTGCATCGGCAACGTCCAGGTCATGCGCTCGGCGCTGGAGTGCTGCCACAAGGGCTGGGGCGAGTCGACCATCATCGGCGTGGCCGGCGCGGGGCAGGAGATCGCCACGCGGCCGTTCCAGCTGGTGACCGGGCGCGTGTGGCGCGGTTCGGCCTTCGGCGGCGTCAAGGGCCGCAGCCAGCTGCCGGGCTACGTCGAGCGTTACATGCAGGGCGAGATCAAGATCGACGAGATGATCACCGAGGTGATGCCGCTGGAGGACATCAACCGCGCCTTCGACCTGATGCACGAAGGCAAGGTGATCCGCTCGGTGATCCGCTACTGAGCCCTGCCCCGTCCGTTGCGCCCTGCCGCCACAACCGGCCGGCAGCGTAGAATGCGGCTCCCGCCGGCTTCGGCGGGAGCCGCTTCCGTTCTGGCGGCCGCCGTCGCGGCCGCCCGTGGTCGTACCCCCGTTCCGAGGTGTCCATGCCTGCAACCGCGTTTCTCGTCGATGGCGCGTTCTTCCTCGCCCGCTATCGCAAGGTGTGGGCCGACCGCGACCCCAACGACGCGCGCACGGTGGCCAAGACCGTGTTCGGCATGGCGCTGGAGCACCTCAAGGTGCTGGATCGCCCACGCGAGGCGCTGTACCGCATCTTCTTCTATGACTGCCCGCCGCTGGAGCGCACCCTGGTCAAGCCGGTCAGCGGGGACAGCCTGGATTTCGGCCGTACCGGTGCCGCCGCGTTCCGCCGCGAGCTTCACGACCAGCTGCGCCGCCAGCGCAAGATGGCGCTGCGGCTGGGCCGGCTGGCCGAGCGCGGCGAGTGGCAGCTCAAGCGCGGCGCGTTCCAGCAGCTGCGCGAGGGCACGCTGGCCTGGGCCGACCTCGGCGACGAGCACTTCGAGCCGGAGATGCGCCAGACCCAGGTGGACATGAAGATCGGCATCGACATCGCCGCGCTGGCCTACAAGAAGCAGGTCGACCAGATCATCCTGGTGGCCGGCGACGCGGACTTCATTCCGGCCGCGAAGCTGGCCCGCTACGAGGGCATCGACTTCATCCTCGATCCGATGTGGCAGGGCATCGCGCCGGACCTGCACGAGCATATCGACGGCCTTCAGTCGGTCTGTCCGCGTCCATACTGAGCCGGTATCCGTACATGCACGCCGCCATCACTCCACCCCGGTCAGCGTGGCTCGGGGGGAGGCGCCGGCCGGCGCGATCGAACAGGGAGAACACCATGACATCGTCGGTCCCGTGGAAGTGGCTGCTGGCCGGGCTGTGCGCCCTGGGCCTGGCCGCACCGGTCACGGCGCAGACCCTCGCCGAGGCGGAGGGCCAGGACCAGCCACCGGGCGAACTGGTGCCGCCGACCAGCGCGGTCGACTTCACCGCAGCCCAGCTCGACGGCGTCCTCGCCGGCGCCTGGCGCAGCGCCGCCGAGCGCGCCCGTGACCGCTACCGCCACCCCAAGCAGACGCTGGAGTTCTTCGGCGTGCAGCCGGACCAGACCGTCATCGAGATCACCCCGGGGGGTGGCTGGTATGCCGACATCCTGGCGCCGCTGCTGCGCGACAATGGCCACTACGTCGCCGCGGTCGCCGCGCCGCCCCCGGGCCGGTCCGCCGACGACACGCTGAAGCAGAAATTCGCCGCCGATCCGGCAGTGTTCGGCGGGGCACGCGTCGTCACCTTCGATCCGAAGGCGCCGGTGTTCGGCCCGCCCGGCAGTGCCGACACGGTGCTGACTTTCCGCAACGTCCACAACTGGGTGATGGCCGGCACCGCCCCGGCCATGTTCAAGGGCTTCTTCGCCGTGCTGCGCCCGGGAGGCGTGCTCGGCGTGGTCGACCACCGCGCCGCCGACGGCGCCTCGCTCGACGCGGTGAAGGCCAGCGGCTACCTGCCGGTGGCCACCGTGGTGAAGCTGGCCACCGACGCCGGCTTCGAGCTGGAGGAGTCCAGCGAGATCAACGCCAACCCGGCGGACACCAGGGACTATCCGAAGGGGGTATGGACCCTGCCGCCCACGCTCACCCTGGGCGCCACCGACCGCGCGAAGTACCAGGCGATCGGCGAGTCGGACCGCATGACCCTGCGCTTCGTGAAGCCGGAGGGTCCGGCACCGGCTCAGGCCGACTCCGTGCCGTCGCCGGCCCGGGCCGCTTCGGTCCGCTGAGTGGCCGCGTCGGTCCGGTGCTGATCGCGCTGAACAAGCCGTATGGCGTGCTGTGCCAGTTCACCGACGCCGACGGCCGTCCGACCCTCGCCGACTACGTGCGCCAGAAGGGCGTCTACGCCGCCGGCCGGCTCGACCAGGACAGCGAGGGCCTGCTGCTGCTCACCGACGATGGCGCGCTGGCACACCGGCTCACCGACCCCAGGCACAAGCAGTCCAAGACCTACCTGGTGCAGGTCGACGGGGCGATCACCGGCGAGGCGATCGCCGCGCTGCGCCGTGGCGTGGTGCTGAAGGACGGTCCGACCCTGCCGGCGGGCGCCGAACCGGCCACCGAACCGGACTGGCTGTGGCCGCGCGATCCGCCGGTGCGCTTCCGCAAGGCGATTCCCACCAGCTGGCTGCGTCTCACCCTGCGCGAGGGCCGCAACCGGCAGGTGCGCCGGATGACCGCGGCGGTCGGCTTTCCCACCCTGCGGCTGATTCGCGAGCAGATCGGCGACCACGCGCTGGATGGCCTGCGTCCGGGTGAGACCCGGCTGCTGCATCCCTGACGCGGCGCGGCTAGGCCGGCGGCAGGGCGAAGAAGGCCCGGGCCGTCGCCGTGGTGTGCGCAGCCAGCGCCTCCAGGCTCTCGCCGCGGTCGCGGGCGATTTCCTCGGCGATGTGCTTCAGGTACATCGGCTCGTTGCGGCGGTGGCTGGGCTGCGGGCGCACGGTGCGCGGCAGCAGGTAGGGGGCGTCGGTCTCGATCATCAGCCGGCCGGCCGGGATCCGCTTCACCAGCTCGCGCAGGTGCAGGCCGCGCCGTTCGTCGCAGATCCAGCCGGTGATGCCGATGTGGCAGTCCAGCGCGAGGTAGTCGGCCAGCGCCTCGCCGGTATCGGTGAAGCAGTGCACCACCGCCGCCGGCACCCGGTCGCGGTAGCGGCGCAGCAGGGCGATGAAGTCCGCGTGCGCGTCGCGCTGGTGCAGGAACAGCGGCTTGCCCCGCTCCGCGGCGATGCGCAGCTGGCGCTCGAATACCTCGCGCTGCACGTCCGGCGGCGAATAGTTGCGGTGATAGTCCAGCCCGGTCTCGCCGACCGCGCGGACTTCCGGCTGGGCGGCCAGCTCGTGCAGCAGCGCGTCGGTGGCCTCGTCGTAGTCCACCGCATGGTGCGGATGCACGCCGGCGGTGGCGTACAGCACGCCGGGATGGGTCCGGGCCAGCGCCAGCGCGCCGCGGCTGCCGTCGCGGCTGGCCCCGGTGACCATCATCTGCGCCACGTCGTGCGTGCGGGCGCGGGCCAGCACGGCGTCGACGTCGTGGGCGAAGGATTCGTGCGTCAGGTTGGCGCCGATGTCGATCAGCATGCGTCGGTCCGGGCGGGCAAAGCGCGCATTGTCGCAAGCTGCGCCCGCACGCGCGACGCGCCTGCGCCAACGCAGCCATGTGCGGTTACCCCATAGGCCATTCCCGCATTGCCGGCCAGGCCGCGTTTTCCTAAGGTGCCCGGCTGGTGCGACCCCGGCGGGGCGTGCGCCGCCGCCGGTTTCTTGCGTCGATGCACGCCGGTCCGGCGTTTCGTGAACGGGTACGGATGGATCCGGTGCCCGGTGTCGGCGGGATGTGCTAACAATGCGCGTCCGGCCGTTGCGGGGGCGCGGCCGGAGGCGATGCCCTTGGAATGGCAGTGGAGTGGGGTGGGTGATGTCGGCAGTGGTGAGCGCGTCGGAGGGCGCAACGCGGGCGGCCATGCATGATCGCGAGTCGGCCGTGTGTGCCCTGCTGGTGTCGCGCGGGGCGCTCAAGGACGGCGATCTGGCCCGCGCCCGCCGCCTGCACGAGGAGGCGCCCGAGGGCACGCTCACCGCGCTGATGGCCCGGCTTGGGCTGGTCTCCGAACGCGACCTCGCCCAGGCCTGGTCCGAACTGCTGGACGCCCCGCTGGTCGCCGCCCGCGACCTGCCGGAGTTGCCGCCTTCCGAACTGGACGTGTCAACCCGCTTCCTCAAGCAGCAGCACGTGGTGCCGATCCGCCAGGGCGAGGACGGCCTGGCGCTGGTGGTGTCCGATCCGGCCGACCCGTATCCGCTGGACGCCGTGCGGTTGGCCGCCGGCAAGCCGGTGGCGCTGTGCATCGGCCTGCGCTCGGAAATCGACGACCTGATCGAGCGCTACTACGGCCAGGGCCGCTCGGCGATGGGCTCGATCGTGGAGAACCTCGACGGCGCCGGTGCCACCGAGGAAGAAGACGTCGAACACCTGCGCGACCTCGCCTCCGAGGCGCCGGTGATCCGCCTGGTCAACCTGATCCTGCAGCGCGCGGTCGAGCAGCGCGCCTCGGACGTGCACATCGAGCCGTTCGAGAACCGGCTGAAAGTGCGCTACCGCATCGACGGCGTGCTGCACGAGGTGGAGGCGCCGCCGTCCAGCTCGACCGCCGCGGTGATCAGCCGCGTCAAGATCATGGCCAAGCTCAACATCGCCGAGCGCCGCCTGCCGCAGGACGGCCGCATCCAGCTGCGCGTGCAGGGCAAGGAGCTGGACCTGCGCGTGTCCACCGTGCCGACCAGCTTCGGCGAGTCGGTGGTGATGCGCATCCTGGACCGCGAGTCGGTGGTGTTCGATTTCGC
>JAGWVM010000099.1 GCA_018970895.1 Lysobacteraceae bacterium
GCCCTGGTCACCGGCGCCTCCAGCGGGCTCGGCATCGAGTTCGCGCGCGAACTGGCAGGGCGCGGCGCCGACCTCGTCCTCGTCGCCCGCAGCGAGGCGCCGATGCAGGCGCTGGCGCAGGAGCTGCACGAGGCCGGACGCATCGTCCACGTCCGGCCGACCGACCTGTCCGACGCGGCGGCCCGCGAGGCGCTGGTCGCCGGACTGGCCGCCGACGGCATCGCCGTCGATGTGCTGGTGAACAACGCCGGCTTCGGCGTGTTCGGTGCGTTCGCGGAGACGCCGTGGGAGCGGCTGGAGAGCATGCTCGCGGTGGACGTGCTGGCGCTGACCCACCTCACCCGCCTGCTGCTGCCGGCGATGCGCGAGCGCGGCTTCGGCCGCGTGTTGCAGGTTGCGTCCACCGCCGCGTTCCAGCCCACGCCGTACTACGCGGCCTACGCCGCGGCCAAGAGCTACGTGCTCGAGTTCAGCTACGCGGTCGATGCCGAGCTGCGTGGCAGCGGCGTGCGCTGCACGGTGATGTCGCCGGGGGTCACCGCCACGGGGTTCTTCGAGATCTCCGGGCAGCAGCCAACCCTCTACCAGCGCCTCACCCGCATGCAGGCGCCGGCCGTGGCCCGAGAGGGCGTCGCGGCGATGCTGCGCGGACGCAGCGGCGTCATCACCGGCTGGGTCAACGCGCTGATGGCGCAGGGCACCCGCCTGATGCCGCGGCGCTGGGCCGCCCGGGTGGCCGGCCAGTTGATGCGCAACTGATCAGGCGGCGGGCCGCAGCTCGGACAGGCTGCGTTCGCGGCGGGCCAGCGGCGCCAGCGCCAGCGCCGCGGCCGGCGTCGGCAGCACCAACTCGCGGCTTGCGCGCCCGAGCTGGGTCGGCTGCTCGCTCCAGTGGATCAGCTCCATCGCGCCGGTGTGGTCCTCGACCAGCGCCGTGCAGTGTTCGACCCAGTCGCCGTCGTTGAGGTAGAGCAGCCCGTCCAGCTCGCGCACCTGGCCGAAGTGGATGTGGCCGCAGATGTGCCCGTCGAAACCGCGTTCGCGAGCGTCCGTCGCCACGCGCTCCTCGTAGGCGCGGATGTAGGCCAGTGCCTTGCCCACGTGCGACTTCACGATGATCGAGAGCGGCAGGTAGGGCAGGTCCATCCGGCGCCGCCAGGCGTTGACCCGGCGGTTGCTCCAGCAGATGAAGCGGTGCATGGCTTCACCCAGGTGCAGCATCCAGCCGCGGCCGACGTGCTCGGGGTCGTACTCGTCGCCGTGGCTGACCCGGTAGCGGCGCCCGTCGGCGCCCTCGTGTACCGCATCCAGCGCGATCCGCACGCCGCCGAAGTCCTGGCCGGCCAGCCCGCGCAGGGCGGCGTCGTGGTTGCCGGGGATGTAGGTGACCTCGACGCCGCGCCGCGCCAGGTCGAGGATCTCGGCGATCACCGCGCCGTGGTCGGCATGCCACCACATGCGCTTGCCCAGCGCCTCCAGGTCGATGATGTCGCCGACCAGGTAGAGCCTGTCGCAGCGGAGCTGACGGAGGAAGTCGAGCAGGTAGCGCGCCTTGCAGTCGGGCGTGCCCAGATGCACGTCGGAGATGAAGGCGCTGCGGCAGCGGAGCGTGGCCATGGAGGCGGTTCCCGGTGGTTGCCCGGGGCACCAGTATGGGTCGCACGGATCACCGCGCGATGGCGGCGAGGTTGCAGCCCGGTTGCGGCCTCAGGCGGCCAGTGCGGCCCGGGCAGCCGGCGCGATGCGCGCGATCCAGCGGGCGTACTGCCGGGCATCCGGATGCAGGCCGTCGTCGGCGAGCTCGTCCGGGTGGGCGCGCGTGAGGTCGGTGATGTCGACGAACGCCGCGCCTGCCGCGGCGGCCTCGGCACGCGCGATGGCGTTGAACTGGTCCAGCGCCGCCCCGGTCGCCACGCAGTCGCGCTCCGACTCGCGGGCGAAACGCGTCACGCCCCAGTCCGGGATCGACACCACCACCACGCGGGCCGCGTGCCCGTCCGCCAGCGCCACCGCGCGGGCGAGCAGGCCGGCGAACTCCTGCCGGTACTCGTCCTCGTCGCGCCCGCGGTACTGGTTGTTCACGCCGACCAGCAGGGTTACGAGGTCCCAGCCGGGCACCAGCGCGGCGGCGTCCATCCCGGCGGCCAGCTCATCCGTGGTCCAGCCGGTTACCGCGACGATCCGCGGCGCCTCCACCGGGATGCCGGCGGCAGCGAGATGGGCGACCAGTTGCACCGGCCAACGGCCGGCCTCCGGCACGCCCTCACCGATGGTGTAGGAGTCGCCCAGGGCGAGGAACCGCGCGACCACCGTCAGGCGACGGCGGCCGCGCGGGCCGGCTGCTCGGCAGCCATCGCCGCGAGCACGCGCTCGACTCGCACGAACACCTCGCGCAGCTCGTCCGGCTGCGGCAGCAGGGTGAGCCGGAACTGACGGCTTGCCGCCACGTTGAAGCTCGCACCCGGCACCACCAGCACCGACTCGTCCTCCAGCAGGCGCAGCGCGAAGGCACCGTCGTCGAACACCGGCAGCCGATCGGCGCGTACCGCGGGGAACGCGTACAGCGCGCCCTCGGGCGCGACGAGTGTGAGGTAGTCGCTTGCCGCCACGCCCTCGATCACCGCGCGCCGGGCCTCGTGCAGGCGTCCGCCCGGTGCGGTCAGTGACTGGATCGTCCGCGCGCCCTGCAGTGCCGGCACCACCGCCCACTGCGCCGTGGCGTTGGCACACAGGCGCAGCGCGGCCAGCAGCTGCAGCGCATCGCGGTACTCCGCGGTCCGTGCCGGTTCGCCGGAGATGCTCATCCAGCCGATCCGGTAGCCGCAGGCGCGATACACCTTCGACAGCCCGCCGAAGCTCACGCAGGGCACGTCCCCGGCCACTTCGGCCAGCGGCTGGAACGCCGCGTCGTCGTAGAGGATCTCGTCGTAGATCTCGTCGCACAGCAGCAGCAGGCGATGCTTCGCGGCGATCGCCACCAGCTGTTCCAGCAGGGCGCGCGGGTACACCGCGCCGGTGGGGTTGTTCGGGTTGATCAGCACCAGCGCGCGGGTGCGCGGCGTGATCAGGCTCTCGATCTCCGTCGGATCGGGCTGGTGGCCATTCTCCGGCAGGCAGCGGTAGTAACGCGGCCGGCCGCCGTTGAGGATCGTCGCGGCGCTCCACAGCGGATAGTCGGGACTGGGCAGCAGCACCTCGTCGCCCGGCTGCAGCAGGGCGCGCAGGCTGATGTCGATCAGTTCGCTCACGCCGTTGCCGATGAATACCCGGTCCATGTCCACGCCGCGGGCACCGCGGGCGACCTGCTGGGCGAGGATCGCCGCGCGCGCCTCCTCGAGACCCTGTTCGTGGCCGTAGGCTTCGCTGTCGCCCAGCCGCACGGCCACGGCCTCGCGCAGGTGCGCCGGCGTCTCGAATCCGTAGCGGGCCGGGTTGCCGATGTTGAGCTTGATGATCGGCCGCCCTTCGGCCTCCATCTCGCGGGCGCGGCGGGTCAGCGCGCCACGGATTTCGTAGCGCACGTTGGAAAGATGCGGGCTGGGTCTGATCGGGGCCAACGACGTAGGTTCCTGTGCTTTGCTGCACCGGCGCTTGCCGCCGGAGGTTCGGGCATGCTAACAGCGAGCGGGCGGTCCGTGTGGGCCGGCCAGGGGGCGGATATCGGTCCAATCGGGGGCCGGGCATAATCGGATCCCATGAGCGAAGCCATCCTCGTCGACCGCTTGCGCCGCATCGGCTGGCGCGGAGACTCCCTGCCATCGGAGGGGCGTCGGCTCGCCCGCGTGGTGGCGCAGCACCGGGCCGGCTACGAACTGCATGACGGCGAGCACCTGTTCGGCGCGCAGCCGGCCGGCCACTTCCTCAAGCGCGGGCTGGATCCGGCCGGGCGGCCGGCGGTGGGCGATTTCGTCGAGTTCGAGCCGGGGTCGCCGCCGCACATCCAGAAGGTCCTCGCGCGCCGCACCGTGCTGTCGCGCGCCGCCGCCGGGGAGCGCTACGAGCGGCAGGTGATCGCCACCAACATCGATTACGTGCTGGTGCTGACCGGGCTGGACGGCGACTTCAACCCGGCGCGGATCGAGCGTTACCTCTCGCTGATCGAGGATTCCGGCGCCCGGCCGGTGGTGCTGCTGAGCAAGCTGGACCTGGCCGAGGGTGCCGCGGGCAGGATCGCCGAGCTGCGCGGCCGCCTGTCCGGCGACGTGCCGGTGCATGCCATCAACAGCAAGGATCCGACCAGCACCGGCGCGCTGGCAGCTTACCTGCAGCCGGGCGACAGCGCGGTTCTGGTCGGTTCGTCCGGTGCCGGCAAGTCGACCCTGACCAACACCCTTCTGGGCGTTGACCGGATGGCGACCGGTGCGGTGCGCGCACACGACAGTCGCGGACGCCACACCACGACCCACCGCGCCCTGCTGCAACTGCCCACCGGCGGCTGCCTGATCGACACGCCGGGGATGCGTGAACTCAAGCTCACCGGCGACGAAAACCTGGACCTGTTTGCCGACATCGACGAACTGGCCGAGCGCTGCCGCTTCGCCGACTGCGGCCACGGCAGCGAGCCGGGCTGCGCCGTGCAGGAGGCGCTGGACAGCGGCGCACTCTCGCCCGAGCGCTGGCGCAATTACCTGAAACTGCGCGACGAGCGCGAGGACCAGGCGGCGACGCTCGAGGCGCGCCTGCGCCGCCAGCGCGGCGGCCGGCCGATCGACCGCCCGCACGGCCATCGCGGCCAGCGCGAGCGGGACTGAGCGGGGCGCTCCGGGCACATGCAGCGCCTCTCGTCCGCCGGTACGGTCTGGTACAAGCGAGGCTTTCCGCTGCTCTGGTTCGGCCTGCTGGCCGTTTTCGCGGCAATCGGCTGGCTGCAACCCGGCGGCCCCGGCAAGTCGCCGCCTTGGGCGATCCTGCTGATGCCGATGGTCATGATGGGCTTCGGCTATGTGCTGATGCGCAAGCTGGTGTTCGATCTGGTCGACGAGGCCTGGCTCGACGGTGACGAGGTGGTGATCGTCCAGCGCGGCGAGCGGATCCGCCTTTCCCTGTTGCAGGTGATGAACGTCAACGCCACCACCATGGTCAACCCCCCGCGCGTCACCTTGATGCTGCGCCGACACGACCCGCGCCTGGGCGATCAGGTGAGCTTCATTCCGGCCGGGCCGCGCGGCCTGTTTAGCGGGTTCAAACCGAGTCCCGTGGCGACCGACCTGATCCGCCGGATCGACGCGCTTCGGCAGCGCACCGCGTGACCCATCCAGGCCGCGAAATTCCGGACGGGCTTGCCCGCTACGCCGCGCTGGACCAGCGCCTGCTCGCCGCGGTGCGGCCGATCCGCATCCTGCCCACCGTGGCCTGGCCGGCTTCGCTGGAAGACCGCATGATCGACGATTACGCCGCCGGCCGGCTGGCGCTGCCGGATGTGCGCTATGTCGCGCCGGATCTCTCTGCGGCGCGGGCCGAGCTGGCGGCGATCGAGCGCGAGGCGGGGCGCGACGATCCGCTGGGCGATTATCTGTGCCGCACCGCCGAGTCGTGGCGGATCGCCGCGGAGATGCTCCAGGCGGTGGGTACGGCCGGCGTGACCGCGCCGTCGATCGTGCTGTACGGGCATCCGGGCGATCCGATCCCGGGCAGCGGCAGGAGCAACCTGGACGCGGCGCGCTATTTCGTCGATCTGGCTGACGAGCTGGGCGCCGACCTGCTGGCCGATGAGCACGTCGATCCGGTGCCCGCCGAAGCGCTGCGCGACGACCTGGCCCAGACGCTCGACGCCTTCTTCGGTGCCGGCGTGATCTCGGTCGAGGTGGATCCGGAGCTCACCGCCAAGGCCGCCGCCGGCGCCACCCGGATCCGCCTGCGCGCGGGCACCGCCTTCACCGGCTATGACCGCCACCAGCTGCTCGCGCACGAGGCCTACGTGCATTCGCTGACCGCGCTGAACGGCCGCGCACAGCCGCTGCTCGCCTCGCTGGCGCGCACCTCGCCGCGGGTCACGGCCACCCAGGAGGGCCTGGCCGTGTTTGCCGAGCTGATGTCCGGGGCCATCGACATCTCGCGCCTCAAGCGCATCAGCCTGCGCATCCTGGCGATCGACATGGCGTTGCGCGGGGCGGATTTCGTGGAGGTGTACCGCTTCTTCCTCGAGCGCGGGCAGAGCGTGGCCGACAGCTTCCACTCGGCGCAGCGGGTGTTCCGGGGTGTGCCGCTGACCGGTGGGGCGGTGTTCGCCAAGGACAACGTCTATCTGTCGGGCCTGCTGGCCGTGCATACGTTTTTCCGCTGGGCACTGAAGCAGCGCCGGATGGACCTGCTGCGCTACCTGTTCGCCGGCAAGCTGGCGCTGCACGACGTGCTCGCGCTGGCGCCGCATTTCGAGTCCGGAGTGCTCGCTCCACCACGCTGGCTGCCGCCATGGATGCAGCACGCGCACGGGCTGGCCGGCAAGCTGGCGTTCTCGCTGTTCGTCAACCGCATCCACATGGGGCGGGTGCAGGCCGACGAGCTCTCGCTGGGCCTGTAGGGTGTCAGCGGTGCGGCGCCGCACAGCGGGTCGCGCGGGCCCCGGTGCTACCATGCGCGCCTCTTCGTCCCCCCGGAAAAACGACCCGCTCCCATGGCCAATCCCCCCGAGGAACTCAAGCACGCCGCGCTCGAATACCACCGCCATGCGCCTGCGGGAAAAATCAAGGTCAGCGCCACCAAGGCGATGGTCACCCAGCGGGACCTGGCGCTGGCGTATTCGCCCGGCGTGGCCTACGCCTGCGAGGCGATCGTCGATGATCCCAACGCGGCCAGCGAGCTCACCGCGCGCGGCAACCTGGTGGCGGTGATCACCAACGGCACCGCGGTGCTGGGCCTGGGCGACATCGGCCCGCTGGCCGGCAAGCCGGTGATGGAAGGCAAGGGGGTGCTGTTCCAGAAGTTTGCCGGCATCGACGTGTTCGACATCGAGTTGAACGAGCGCGACCCGGACAAGCTGGTCGACATCATCGCGGCGATGGAACCCACCTTCGGCGGCATCAACCTCGAGGACATCAAGGCGCCGGAGTGCTTCATCGTCGAGCGCAAGCTGCGCGAGCGGATGAAGATCCCGGTGTTCCACGACGACCAGCACGGCACCGCGATCATCGTCGGCGCCGCCGTGCTCAACGCGCTGGAAGTGGTCGGCAAGAACATCGGGGACGTGAAGCTGGCCACCGCCGGCGCCGGTGCCGCCGGCATCGCCTGCCTGGACATGTTGGTGGCGCTGGGCCTGAAGCCGGAGAACATCCTCGCCTACGACCGCGAGGGCGTGCTCTACACCGGCCGCGACCACCTCGACCCGGACAAGGCGCGCTACGCGCGGGACACCGACAAGCGCACGCTGGCCGACATCGTCGCCGGCGCCGACGTGTTCCTCGGCCTCTCGGCCGGCGGCATCCTCAAGCCGGAGATGGTCGCCACCATGGCCGACAAGCCGGTGATCCTGGCGCTGGCCAACCCGAACCCGGAGATCACCCCGGCCGACGCCAGGGCGGTGCGCCCGGACTGCATCATCGCCACCGGCCGCTCGGACTATCCGAACCAGGTCAACAACGCGCTGTGCTTCCCGTACATCTTCCGCGGCGCGCTGGACGTGGGCGCCACCGGCATCAACGAGGCGATGAAGCTGGCCTGCGTGCGCGCCATCGCGCAGCTGGCCCGCGAGGAGGCGGCGGACCTCGGCAGTGCCTACGGCGAGGACATTCCCTCGTTCGGCGCGGATTACCTGATCCCGCGCCCGTTCGATCCGCGCCTGCTGGTGATGCTGGCGCCGGCGGTGGCGCAGGCGGCGATGGATTCGGGCGTGGCCACCCGGCCGATCGCGGACATGGACGCGTACCGGGAAAAGCTCGGCCAGTTCATCTACCGCACCAGCCTGATCATGAAGCCGGTGTACGAGCGCGCCCGCGCCGACCGCAAGCGCGTGGCCTACGCCGAGGGCGAGGAAGAGGTGGTGCTGCGCGCGGTGCAGACGGTGGTCGACGAGCGACTGGCGCGACCGATCCTGATCGGTCGTCCGGAGGTGATCCACGCGCGCATCGAGCGCCTGGGCCTGCGCCTGCGTGAAGGCACCGATTTCGACCTCACCAACATCAACGACGACCCGCGCTTCAACGACTACTGGCAGCAGTACCACGCGCTCACCGAGCGCCGCGGCGTGACCCCGGCGGCGGCCAAGAACCTGATGCGATCCCGGCACACGCTGATTGCCGCGATGATGGTCGAGCGCGGCGAGGCCGACGCGATGATCTGCGGGCTGGTCGGCCGCTACCACAAGAAGCTCGGCTACCTCCGCAGCGTGTTCGGACTGGATCCCGGCGTGCAGTGCACCTCGGCGATGACCGCGGTGATCAACGATCGCGGCGCCTGGTTCTTCGTCGACACCCACGTGCAGGTCGATCCCAGCGCCGAGCAGATTGCCGAGGCCACGCTGCAGGCCAGCTACCGCCTGAAGCTGTTCGGCATCGAGCCGAAGGTGGCGCTGCTGTCGCACTCCAACTACGGCAGCCACGAGAACGCCAGCGCGGCGAAAATGCGCAGGGTCTACCAGATCCTCAAGGAGCGGTTCCCCAGGCTGGAGGTCGATGGCGAAATGCAGGCCGACACCGCGTGGGACGAGGCGCTGCGCCAGCGCATGTTCCCGCACACCACCCTGACCGGGCGCGCCAACCTGTTCGTGCTGCCCAACCTGGACGCCGCCAACATTGCCTACAACATGGTGCGGGTAATGACCGACGGCGTCGCCATCGGTCCGATCCTGATGGGCGTGGACAAGGCAGCGCACATCCTTACCCCGGCCTCCACCGCACGCCGCGTGGTCAACATGACCGCCGTGGCGGCGGTGGACGCGCAGATCCGCACCGCCCAGGGCGAACGGCGCGGCTGAGTTTCCGATCCGGCATCCGGCCGGTCGGAGCTTGCTGGGCCGGGCTGCCATGGCCCGGCCGGCGGCGAGGGGTCGTTCCGCGGGTTTGGACGGCCATCCGCGGGCGTATTGCATTGGCGCGCTGCGTCATTGGCGATAGACTCGCAAGGCTATCGACCCGTCCGGGCGGCGTTCATACCCCCTACGGCGGCGTATCCCCTGACGCTGCGGAGACCCAATCCCCATGGATCAGCTCGACGACATCCTCCACCAGGACATCGATCCCACCGAAACCAAGGAGTGGATCGAATCGCTCAATGCGGTGATCAGCCACGACGGCACCGAGCGCGCGCATTACCTGCTGGAGAAGATGGTCGACTCGACGCGGCGTGCCGGCGGCTACCTGCCGTTCGATCCCACCACCGAGTATGTCAACACCATCGCGCCGCAGAACGAGGCGAAGATGCCCGGCGACGCCACCATGGAGTGGCGCATCCGCTCGCTGATCCGCTGGAACGCGATGGCGATGGTGGTGCGCGCCAACCGCAAGCCGGGTGAGCTCGGCGGCCACATCGCCAGCTTCGCTTCGTCGGCCACGCTGTATGACGTCGGCTTCAACCATTTCTGGCGCGCGCCCAGCGCCGAGCACCCCGGCGACCTGGTGTTCCATCAGGGCCACTCCAGCCCGGGCGTGTACGCGCGCTCGTTCCTGGAAGGGCGCATCGCCGAGGAGCAGATGGACCTGTTCCGCATGGAGGTGGTGGGCAAGGGTCGCGGTCTTTCGTCCTATCCGCACCCTTGGCTGATGCCGGACTACTGGCAGGTGCCGACGGTGTCGATGGGCCTCGGTCCGATCCAGGCGATCTACCAGGCGCAGTTCTGGAAGTACCTCGAGCACCGCGGACTGATCCCCAAGAGCGATCGCAAGATCTGGTGCTTCCTCGGCGATGGCGAGACCGACGAACCGGAGAGCCTGGGCGCGATCGCGCTGGCCGGCCGCGAGGGCCTGGACAACCTGATCTTCGTGATCAACTGCAACCTGCAGCGCCTGGACGGCCCGGTGCGCGGCAACGGCAAGATCATCCAGGAGCTGGAAGGCGTGTTCCGCGGCGCCGGCTGGAACGCGATCAAGGTGGTGTGGGGCAGCTACTGGGATCCGCTCCTGGCGCGCGACACCTCCGGCACGCTGCGCAAGCTGATGATGGAAACCGTCGACGGCGAGTACCAGGCGTGCAAGGCGTTCGGCGGCAAGTACACGCGTGAGCACTTCTTCAACAAGTATCCGGAGACCGCACAGCTGGTCGCCAACCTGTCCGACGACGACATCTGGCGTCTGAACCGCGGCGGCCACGATCCGCACAAGGTCTACGCCGCCTACCACTCGGCGGTGAACACCCGGGGCATGCCCACGGTGATCCTGGCCAAGACGGTGAAGGGCTACGGCATGGGCGCGGCCGGCGAGTCGCAGAACCCGACCCACCAGCAGAAGAAGCTGGACGCCGATGCGGTGCGCCACTTCCGCGACCGCTTCAACATCCCGGTGCCGGACGACAAGCTGGCCGACGTGCCGTACTACCACCCCGGCAAGGACTCGCCGGAAGTGCAGTACATGCTGGAGCGCCGCGCTGCGCTGGGCGGCTCGCTGCCGCAGCGTCGCCGCAAGGCCGACACCAGGCTGAAGGCGCCGGAGCTGGCGGCGTTCGAGCAGATCACCAAGGGCACCGGCGAGCGCGAGATCTCCACCACCATGGCGCTGGTGCGCGGCATGAACCTGCTGCTGCGCGACAAGCAGCTGGGCGAGCGCGTGGTGCCGATCGTGGCCGACGAGGCCCGCACGTTCGGCATGGAGGGCATGTTCCGGCAGATCGGCATCTACGCGCCGTTCGGCCAGAAGTACCGCCCGCAGGACGCCGACCAGCTGCTCTACTACCGCGAGGACCAGAAGGGCCAGGTGCTGCAGGAAGGCATCTCCGAGGCCGGCGGCATGGGCGCATGGATGGCGGCGGCCACCAGCTACAGCGTCAGCAACGTGGCGATGCTGCCGTTCTTCATCTACTACTCGATGTTCGGTTTCCAGCGCATCGGCGACATGTGCTGGGCAGCCGGCGACATGCGCGCACGCGGCTTCCTGGTCGGCGGCACCTCCGGCCGCACCACGCTCAACGGCGAGGGCCTGCAGCACGAGGACGGCCATTCGCACCTGATGTCCGGCGCGATCCCGAACGTGAAGTCCTACGACCCGACCTTCTCCTACGAGGTGGCGGTGATCCTGCAGGACGGCACGCGCCGGATGATGCAGGAGCAGGAGGACGTCTACTACTACCTCACCGTGATGAACGAGAACTACCAGCACCCGGACATGCCGGCCGGTTGCGAGGAAGGGATCATCAAGGGCATGTACCTGTTCCGCGACTGCGGCGTGTCGGCCCACGGGAACGGCAAGGGCAAGGGCAAGGCGAAGGCACCGTGCGTGCAGCTGCTGGGCTCGGGCACCATCCTGCGCGAGGTGATCGCCGCGGCCGAGCTGCTGGAGAAGGACTTCGGCGTTCATGCCGACATCTGGTCCTGCCCCAGCTTCATCGAGCTGCGTCGCGACGGTTTCGATGCCGAGCGCTGGAACCGCCTGCATCCGGAAGCCGAGCAGCGCGTGCCGTACGTCACCGGCCTGCTGCAGGACCGCGCCGGTCCGGTGGTGGCGGCGACCGACTACGTGCGCGAGTTCGCCGACCAGATCCGCGCCTTCATTCCCGAAGGCAAGCGCTACACGGTGCTCGGTACCGACGGCTTCGGCCGGTCGGACACCCGCGCCCACCTGCGCGACTTCTTCGAGGTGGACCGCTACTGGATCGCCCATGCCGCGCTGGCGTCGCTGGCGAAGGACGGCCTGGTCAACGCGAAGGACGTGGCCCGCGCGATCAAGGAGTACAAGCTCGATCCGGAGAAGCCGAATCCCATCACCCAGTGACGGGGGTGCTCCAGCAAAAAGCCCGCCGTCCGGCGGGCTTCTTGTTTGGGCGGGGTACCGCGACCGGCCGGGGGAGGGTCAGTCCTCGTCACGGCCGGCGAACGCCCGGCGCAGAAGCAGGAAGGCACCGACCGTGCCGGCAACGATGGCCACGGTGGCGGCCGGGTGCCGTTTCACCTGCCGGCGCAGCCGCCGGTACTGGTAGTTCGCCTCGTCGGCGAAATCCTCGGCGGCGCGGGTGATCTGGCGGCCGTAGTCGTGACCGTGTCGGCCCAGTCGCCCGGTGGCGCGGCGACCGCGCTCGACCAGCTCCTGCGCGGTGCTGGCAGCGCCATTGGCGACCTGGCGCACGCGGTCGCCGGCGTCGCTGAGGTGACGTTCGATATCGCGGGTTCGGCTCATGGCGTTCACTCCTGATGGGGCGCGATGGGGACGCCGTGCCGTGGCGGGCGGCGCAGCGCCAACTGTGCGCCTGAATGCGTGACCGGTGCGTCGATGCGACCGGATGCCGCCCAGCGGGCGTTCAGCCCGGTCAGCCCAGCCGGTAGTCGCCGCCCCGCTCGAGGGCACGGCGGTAGGCCGGCATGGCGTGGATGCGCTCGAGGAAGGCGGCCAGGCGTGGCCAGCGTGCCGCGGTGAGCCCGGCGCGCGCGGCCGCGGCCTCCAGCGGGAAGCTGAGCTGGATGTCGGCGACGCTGAAGGAATCGCCGCCGAACCATGCCGCCTTGCCCAGCTCGGCCTCCAGGTAGTCCAGGTGCAGGGCGATCTGCGGATCGACGAAGCCGCGCAGCGCCTTGCGGGCGACGTCCTTCACGATCGGCCGGGCGAAGAACGGCGCCGGCGCCGTGCCGACCCGCTGGAACACCAGCTTGAGCAGCAGCGGCGGCATCGCCGAGCCTTCGGCGTAATGCAGCCAGTAGGTCTGGCGCCGACGCTCCGCCGTGCCGGGCGCAGCCAGCAGCCGGCCGTCGCCATGGCGGTCGGCCAGGTACTCGACGATGGCGCCGGACTCGGCCAGCACCAGCTCGCCGTCGGTGACCACCGGCGACTTGCCCAGCGGATGCACGGCGCGCAGTTCCGCTGGCGCCAGCATGGTTTTCGGATCGCGCGCGTAGTGCCGGATCTCGTAGGGCTGGCCGAGCTCCTCCAGCAGCCAGAGGATGCGCTGCGAGCGCGAGTTCTCGAGGTGGTGGACGATGATCATTCGCGGATCAGAGCCGATCGGCTCCGATCCCGCAAGCGTCCGGCTCAGTAGATCCAGTCGGCGTCGCCCCGCG
>JAGWVM010000100.1 GCA_018970895.1 Lysobacteraceae bacterium
GGCCGAGGCGGACGGCTTCCGGCCGTGCCTGCGCTGCCGGCCGGAGCTGGCGCCCGGCAACCACCAGTGGCGACGCGGCGAGCACGCGGTGGCCCGCGCGCTGACCCTGATCGAACACGGCGAACTGGAGCACGGCTCGGTGGACACGCTGGCGGCGCGGCTGGGGCTGGGTGCGCGGCAGTTGCGGCGGCTGTTCGTCGAGCACGTTGGCGTGCCGCCGATCCGCGTGCACACCACGCGCCGGCTGCTGTTCGCCAGGCAGTTGCTGACCGAGACGGCGATGCCGGTCACCGCGGTGGCGATGGCCGCCGGCTTCGGCAGCCTGCGTCGCTTCAACGCGGCGTTCGCGCAGGCGAACCGGATCGCCCCGCGCGAGCTGCGCCGGCTGCCGCGCGCGCCGGCCGGTGCACCGCTGGTGCTGAAGCTCGGCTACCGCCCGCCGTACGACTTTCCGGCGCTGCTGGCATTCCTGCGCGGCCGCGCGCTGCCCGGCGTGGAGGCGGTGGACGACACCGGCTATACGCGCGTGTTCGGCGCCCCGGCCGCGCCGTCGTGGCTGCGGGTGAGCGCAGGCGCCGACGACGAGCACGCGCTGCGGCTGGAGGTGCACGGCGTGGCGCCGGGCGACCTGCTGGCGGTGGTGACGCGGCTGCGCCGCCTGTTCGACCTGGACGCCGCGCCGCAGGCGATCGCCGCCGCGTTCCGCCGCGACGTCGTGCTCGGCCCGCTGGCGAGGAAGCACCCGGGACAGCGCCTGCCCGGCGGCTGGGATGGCTTCGAGATCGCGGTGCGCGCGATCCTCGGCCAGCAGGTGAGCGTGGCGGCCGCACGCACGCTGGCGGCGCGGGTGGTCGAGCGCTTCGGCACGCCGCTGGGCGCTTCGCCGCAGCCGGGGCTGGCGAGGCTGTTCCCCACCGCTGCGCAGCTGGCCGAGGCGGACCTCGGCGCGCTCGGCATCACCACGGCGCGCGCGACGACGATCCGCGGCGTGGCGCAGGCGCTGCTGGACGGCCGCATCGACTTCCGCCCGGAGCAGCCGCTGGATGCGTTCGTCGAACGCTGGGTGGCGCTGTCCGGGATCGGCGCGTGGACCGCCCATTACATGGCGATGCGCGCGCTGGGCCATCCGGACGCGTTCCCCGCCGCGGACCTGATCCTGCGCCGCGCGGCTGCGCCCGGGAGCGAGGCGCTGACCACCCGCGCCATGGAACAGCGCGCCGAGGCCTGGCGCCCGTGGCGCGCCTACGCGGTGATGCACCTGTGGCGCAGCGTGGGCGCGGCGCCGACGACCCGGGCCGTCCGATGACCGACGACGCGATCCGTTACCTCGACCTGCCCTCGCCGTGCGGCGTGCTGCGCCTGAGCGCGGACGCGCAGGGCCTGCGCGGCATCCGTTTCGAGGGGCGGCGCGGGCACGGACCGGCACCGGCCGGATGGGTGCACGACCCGGCCGCGCTGGCAGGTGCGCATGACGCGCTGGAGGCGTACTTTGCCGGCGCCCGCACCGCGTTCGCGCTGCCGCTGCATCCACTCGGCACGCCGTTCCAGCTTGCGGTGTGGCGCGAGCTGGCGCGCATCCCCTACGGCGAGACGATCAGCTACGGCGAGCTGGCGCGGCGCGTGGGCGATCCCGGTGCGGCGCGGGCGGTAGGCGCCGCGAACGGCGCGAACCCGCTGCCGATCGTGGTGCCCTGCCACCGGGTGATCGGCGCCGACGGCCGCCTCACCGGCTTCGCTGGCGGGTTGCCGGCCAAGCGCTGGCTGCTGGGGCTGGAAGCGCGCGTGGCGCGCGGCGACCTGTTCGCCTGAGGGCGATGGCCGCGCACCCGCCGCGGCGACAACCCGTCGCCGTCGAGCGTGCGACGCGGACTCAGTGGCTACCGGCGTTGGCGGGCCGGGACGAATGCACCGGCTGCGCCATCAGCGCGTCGTTGTAGCGCTGCACGCGGTCGCGCTGCTGGGCGTCATACAGCTGGTCCTGCGCCTGGTGCGCCTTGTCGACCTGGGTGTCGTTGGACGGGGTGATGCCCGGCTTGCTGCGCGTGCTTTCGATGGTGCGCTGGGTCAGCTGGTGCTCGAGCTGGCCCTTCTGCAGCTGGTCGCGCACCTGACTCTGCTGCACCGACTGGCGGAAGCGCTCCTGCGGACTGGCCGGCTGGATCAGCACCGGCCGCGGCGCCGGCGCGACCGACTGGGCCCTGGCCGCACCCACGGCGAGCAGCGGCATGACGAGGAGGGTGGCGAGCGTGCGGTAGCGTGTCATTTGTCACACCTATCGGCGATCATGGCGCGTTGTCGTGATGCTGGATCGTAGGTTGCAACGCATGAAAATCCTGTTTCGTTTACTCGCCCTCGCGCTGCTGCCCCTGCTGGCCGCCTGCGCGGGCACGCCGCCCCGGACCGACGGCGGCGACCGCCCCGTGCCGCTGCTGCTGATCTCGATCGACGGCTATCGCCACGACTACCTCGACCGCGGCTTCAGCCCCGTGCTGGCGTCGCTGGCCCGCGACGGCGTGCGCGCGACCAGCATGCAGCCATCGTTCCCCTCGCTGACCTTCCCCAACCACTACACGCTGGTGACCGGCCTGCGTCCGGATCACCACGGCATCGTGCACAACACGATGGAGGATCCGCAGCTGGGACACTTCGACCTGAAGGACCGCAAGGCGGTGAGCGACGGCCGCTGGTGGGACGAGGCCACCCCGCTGTGGGTGAGCGCCGACCGCCACGGCGTGAAGACCGCAACGATGTTCTGGCCCGGCACCGAAGCCGACATCCACGGCATGCACCCTGACCACTGGCGTCCGTACGACGGCAAGGTGACCGCCGACCAGCGCGTGGACCAGGTGCTGGCGTGGCTGGACCTGCCGCCCGCCCAGCGCCCGGGCTTCCTCACCCTGTACTTCGACGCGGTGGACCATGCCGGCCACGACGCCGGCCCGGACTCGCCGCAGGTGAACCAGGCGCTGCGCGATACCGACGAGGCGCTGGGCCGGCTGGTGGCCGGACTGAAGCAGCGCGGCCTGTTCGATCGCATCAACTTCATCGTGGTCTCCGACCACGGCATGGCCACGGTGCCGCCCGGCCACGTGGTGCTGCTGGACGACCTGCTGCCGCTGGACCGCGTCGACCTGGTCACCGCCGGCGTGCTGGCCGGCATCAATCCGAAGCCCGGCACCGACTTCGCCGCGATCGAGGCACGCATGGAGCAGCCGCATCCGCACATGCAGTGCTGGGACAAGTCGCGCGTGCCGGCGCGGCTGCACTACGGCCACAACCCGCGCGTGCCGCAGCTGCTGTGCCTGGCCGACGTGGGCTGGACGCTGTCCACGCGCGGCTACATCGGCGAGCACGGCGCGATGCGTGGCAAGCGCACCCGCGGCGAGCACGGCTACGACAACGCCGATCCGCGCATGGGCGCGCTGTTCGTGGCGCACGGCCCGGCGTTCGAGCGCGGCGTGGTGCATCCGGCGTTCCCGAACGTGGACGTCTATCCGCTGATGGCGCACCTGCTGCACATCGTGCCGGAGCGCAATGACGGTGATTACCGGCAGGTGGAGGACATGCTGGTGCCGGCGGCGCGCTGAGGGTTGTCTGCGTTACCGGGACAGCTTGGGCTTGATCCGGTGACCGTGCAGGGCATCCGCACGGTTGCCTGACTTTTATTCCACCGAAGCTCCATGCGGCTAACGCGGCCGGCAGAATCTGACCGGAAGCGCCCTGAGGAGAGCCAAGGCTTTCGTGCGCCTTCGGCGCCCGAGTCACTTTCTCCTGGGTCGCCACGCGTCCGACCGGAACGGACGCGAACGGCGAAGCCGGCCCGACGGGCGGAGGGCAGGATGCCCGGAGTAAGAAAAAGTAACCAACGAGAAGGCGACCCTGCTCGGCGCTTGCGGCACTGCGCCCGGCAAGTCCGTGAGCCGCGGCCGGGCTTTTCGACAGGGCATTCGGCAACCGCTCCTGCGTTGCTCTACCTCCGGCATCCATGCCGCCGCCATGCACTGGCGAAAAGGCATCGGCTTCCCTGCCGATGCCCCTGCGGGCCTATCGACCACGGCTTACCGCCTCACAAGGGAGGGGAGATCAATAGCAACAGCGACAGCAGAGGCCAAAGCCACGGCGATGGTGATCGCGTAAGCGATCGCCGAGCCCGGGCGCGCGTCGCGCGCTGCTTTTGACCTTCCCTCCCCTCTGCAGCGGCGGCCGGGCGGAGGAAAAGCCCGAAGGGTGGCCGGCATGGATGCCGGCCAGTTTGGCGTCAGTCCATGGATGGACTGTCGACAAACCCCGCAGCCCGGGCGCGACCCTCCCGGGCCAACGGCCCGGGAGGCGCGGAAGCGGGGTGGCCTCTCTTTTGGTTACTTTTCTCTGGCCAAACAGAGAAAAGTGACTCGGCCTCCGCAGGAGGACGAAACCGCTCTTGGCTCTGATGCTGAGCACAACGAGACCTGCGGAAAAACACTGGATGGCCCGCTTCCGCCATTGAAACGCGCCTCCCGCTTTTGCGGGAACGACGGCTGTTGGGTATGCGGTAACACTCGGCACGCGCCATGCCCCTCTGCAGCGGCTGCAGCGCGGAGGAAAAGCCCCCTCAAGGCATCGCCCCGCGACTGGCCGGCGTGGGCAGCGTCGCCACGTTCACCAGCGGCGGCAGGCGGTACAGCCGCCACGCCACCAGCAGGCCGGCCAGCACCAGTGCGCCGACGAAGCCGACCACCCCGTTCCAGCCGTGCGCGGCGTAGAACAACCCGCCGCTGGCGCCCGCGATGCTCGAGCCCATGTAGTACGAGAACAGATACACGCTCGAGCCCTGCGCCTTGGCCGCACCGGCGCGACGACCGACCCAGCTGCTGACGATGGAATGGCCGCCGAAGAAGCCGAACGTGATCGCCACGATGCCGAGCAGGATCAGCGGCAGCGGCGCGGCGGCAGTGAGCGCCACGCCGGCCAGCATCAGCGCGAACGCGCTCCACAGCACCTTGCGCCGGCCCAGCCGGCCGGCCAGGTGGCCCATCCAGGTGGAGCTGAAGGTGCCGATCAGGTAGATGCCGAAGACCAGGCCGACCGCAGTCTGGCTGAGGTGGTACGGCGCGGCGAGCAGCCGGTAGCCGAGGTAGTTGTAGACGGTGACGAACGCGCCCAGCAGCAGGAAGCCCTCGGCGAACAGCCACGGCAGACCGGGGTCGCGGAACAGGCCGGCGAAGCGGCCGAGCAGGCTGCGCAGGTGGAACGGCCGCGCGGTGAAGTGCCGCGACGGCGGCAGGCTGCGCCAGAACAGCAGGCATGCGACCAGGCCCACCGCGCCCACCGTGCCCATGCCCACGCGCCAGCCGAAGTGGTCGGTCAGCACGCCGGCGACCAGCCGACCGCTCATGCCGCCGATTGCGTTGCCGCTGATGTACAGGCCCATGCCCAGCCCGATCGAGTCGTGGTGCACCTCCTCGGCGAGGTAGGTCATCGCCACCACCGGCACCCCGCTCAGGGTGAAGCCGAGCAGCATGCGCAGCGCCAGCAGCAACGGCCACTGCTGCACCATCGTGCTGGCCAGCACCAGCAGCGCGGAGGACAGCAGCGAGGCGACCATCACCGACTTGCGCCCCACCGCGTCGGACACCCCGCCCATGAACAGCATCGCGAAGGCGAGCACGCCGGTGCTCAGCGACAGCGACAGCGCGCTGGTGGCCGCGCTGACGCCGTAGTCGCGGCTGAACTCGGGCATCAGCGGCTGCACGCAGTACAGCAGGCCGAAGGTGGCGAAGCCGGCGGCGAACAGCGCCAGGTTGGTACGCCGGAAGGCCGCCGTGCCGTGGCGGATGGCCTCGTGCGGAGCATCCGGGGAGGCCGGCACGGTCGGGTCGGGAGTCATGGGCATGACGCGGGGAGATCGGGGGAGCGCGCAGCTTACGCTGCTGCCCGTGCGGGATCGACCGTCCCCTGTCGTTGTCGGCGCGTGCACGATCCGCCCACGCGGCCGAGCCATGCCCTTCATGCCGCCCGCATCAGCATCGCCGCCTGACCGGAGCGCCGCCATGAACCACCGTCCCCTGCTGCTGGCCTGCCTCGCCCTGCTCACCGCCTGCCACGGCGCCTCGACCGACACCCCGCCGGCGGCGCCCGCCACGGGCGATGCGCCACGCGCATGCACCGACGCGGCGCTGGGGCTGGCGATCGCGGTGCCACCGGACATGACGCTGCGCCACGACTTCCAACGCACCTACCTCGATGCCGCCGCCTGGCAGGCCTTCGCCGGCAGGCACGGACAGGGGCGGCCACTGGCCGCACTGGTGCTGAAGGGATCGGACCGGATCACCGCCGCCGAGCTGCGCATCAGCGCGAGCGGCGACGCCGACGCGGTGGCGCACTGCGATGACACGCCGGCCAGCGCCGAACCCGGATCGATCGCCAGCCAGGCGCTCGGCGGGGTGACCTTCCAGCGCTTCCGCGCGGGCGACGCGGCGATGGGCCACTACCTGCAGGTGGAGGGCTACCGCGCGCTGCGCGGTGATCGCTGCGTGGCGATCGACCTGCTGGTGTACGGCACCCGGCCGGAGCTCTACACCCCGCCGCGCACGCCCCCCTTCAGCCAGGCGCGGGCGTGGCAGGCACTGCACGCCGCACTGGCCGGACTGCGCTGGTCACGCTGAGCGCTCAGCGCACGCGCCAGTGGCCGGTGACCCACACGTGCGGCGTGGCCCAGTAGCCCGGCACCCACACGCGGGCGCGGCCGCGCGCCGGCACCACGATGCAGCCGGCAAGCGTGGCGGTGGCACCGAGCAGGGCGGCGGACAGCAGCATTCGGGTGACAAGGCGGGACATGGGGCGCTCCTGGCGGGAAAGGTGACGTTGGAAACGTCCACCGTGTCGCCGCGCCGACCGCCATCGCGTGCGGCGGATAGCCACCGTTCATCGCGCACCGGCGGCGCGAGCTAGCTAGGGCGCGGCCTGCACCGCCCGCACGCGCTGGCCGTCGACGAGGCGATCGTCCGGATAGGCGACCACGCGCTCGCCCGCCTTCAGCCCGGCAAGGATCTCCACCGCCCCGTCACCCGGCGTGCCGGGCGTGACCTCGACCCTTCGCGCGCGCCCGCCGGCGACGCGGAACACCATCCAGCGACGGCCTTCGCGGAACAGGGCGCTGGACGGAACCTGCAGCACGTCGTCGCGCCGCGCCACCTCGAACTCCACCTCGACCCGGAACCCGTCGCCCAGCGACGACCACTGCGCGCGCGGCGCGGTGATCTGCAGCCAGACCAGGGTGCGCTGTTCCTCCACGCCGAGCGCCGACACCTTGGTGAACGCGCCCGGTTCGATCCGCAGCACGCGTGCCGGCAGCGGCCGGTCGCCGCCCCAGCGCAGGATCCGCGCTGCCGAGCCCGGATGCAGGCCGATCGCCTGCTGCGAGAGGGCCTGCACCATCACCTGCAGTTCGTCGAGGTCGCCGATCTCCAGCAGCGGCTGGCCGGCCTGCACCGGCACGGTGCTCTCCTGGTAGCGGCGCAGCACCACGCCATCGACGGGCGCGCGCAGCTCGATCCGCTCGCCGCCGCCCTGCCCCTGCCCCTTCAGCAGCGCGGCCAGCGCATCGCGTTGCTGTCCGGCGGCCTGCTGCTCGGCGCGGGCCGCCGCGGCGGCCGCGAGAGCGCGGGCGACCCGCGCCTCCGCTTCGTCCAGGGTGGCCGCGCTGACCACGCCGCCGGCCCCCAGCGTGCGCATGCGGCGCACGTCGCGCGAGGCCAGGTCGGCGTCCGCGCTGGCCGCCGCCAGCCGCTGTCGCGCCGCCTGCATCGAGGCCTCGGCCGCCTGCTGCTCGGCGAGCAGGCGGGCCCGGTTGGCCGCATCGAGCAGGGCGCCGTGCATCGGCTCGATCACCGCGACGACCTGCCCGGCCTTCACCGCGTCGCCCTGCAGCAGGTCGATCCGCTGCAGCGTGCCGGCGAGCGGCGCCGAGACCACCCAGCGCCGCGGCAGCTGGGTCCGCCCCTCCTCCTCGAACCGCTGCACCAGCGGACCGCGCTGCACGGTGGCGATGTCCACCACGCGCGGCGAGGTCTGCCAGGCCCAGAGGAAGGCGGCGGCCAGCGCAACGGCCAGCACGACCAGGGCGATCAGGGACGGGCGTTTCATGCGCACGACGGGCTCCTCATTCGCGGGTCTTCAGCACGCCGATCAGGTCGAGCCGGTGGATGCGCCGACGCACCAGCAGTGCCGACAGCAGGCTGGCCACGCACACCGTCGCCGCGGCGAAGGCGTAGGTGGCGGTGGTGAGCTGCACCGGCACGCGGAACAGCTCGGACTGGAAGCCCTGGGTCATCAGCCAGCACAGCGCGTATCCGGCGACGAAACCCAGCGGCAGCGACACCAGCACCAGCACGCCGAGCTGGCCGAGCAGCAGCACGCTGACCTCGCCCTCGGTCATGCCGAGCACGCGCAGGCTGGCCAGCTCGCGCCCGCGCTCGGACAGGCTGATGCGCGCGGCGTTGTAGACCAGTCCGAAATTGATCACCCCGCCGAGCAGCGCCGCGACCCAGGCGAACACCAGCAGGCTCTCGCCCATGGTGGCGTAGAAGCTGCGCACCGCGGCCAGCCGCGAATCGACGCCGGCCACCCAGGGACGCCGGTTCAGCTCGGCATAGACGTCCGGCGCGGCCCCGGGCATCACGCCCAGCAGCACGCCGGAGACCACGTCGCCGTCGCCCAGCAGCCGGTTGAGTGCGTCCAGATCCATGTAGCCCTGCGCGCCGATGTACTCGTGCACGAAGCCGGCCACCGGAACGCTGACATGGCGGCGATGGCCGTCCAGCGCCTGCACTTCCACCCGGTCGCCCGGCCGCAGGTCGAGCATCTGGCCAAGGTAGTCGGTCAGCAGCACCCCGTCGCTGCGCGGCAGCACCGGCCGCAGCGCGGTGTCCAGCGGCCGGCGCAGCTGCGCATCCGGCGGCAGCCCTTCGAGCACGGTGCGGTAGCTGTGCAGGCCGTGCACCAGGCGCACCGGCGCCATCCGCAGCGGCTCCGCCGCGCGCACGCCGGGCAACGCAGCCAGCTCCGGCACGACGCCACGCGGCGCCGGCTCGACGAAGCTGACGGCCAGGTCGTGCCGCTGCGCGATGCCGAGCTGGGTGTCGACCATGGTCTGCACGGCGTCGCCCTGGAAGCGGCCGACCATCATCACCGCGCTGGCCATCGCCAGCCCGAACACCGTGAACGCCGCCCGCCCGGGGCGACGGCCGAGGTCGCGCAGCGCCATGCGGACGGACGGCGTCAGCCAGCGGCGCAGGCCCAGCCGCTCGACCAGGCTCGGCCCGAAGCGGGCCGGTGCCGGCGCGCGCATCGCCTCGGCCGGCGGCAGGCGCACGGCGGCGCGCAGCGCCATCAGCGCCCCGGCCGCGGCCGCGCCCAGGCTCACCGCCAGGCCGGTGGCGGCCGCGACCGCGCTCAGCCGGTAGGCCAGGAACGGAAAGCGGTAGATGCCCTGGTAGACGTGGGCCAGCCAGCCGCCGAGCGCTGCCCCCAGGGCGATGCCGAGCAGCGCGCCGGCACCGGCGATCACCGCGGCGATCCCCAGGTAGTGCCCCGCCAGCGCGCGGTCCGGGTAGCCGAACGCCTTGAGCACGCCGATCTGGTCGCGCTGGGTGCCGAGCAGGCGCATCAGCACCACGTGCACCAGGAACGCCGCCACGCCGAGGAAGATCGCCGGGAACAGCCGCGCCATGGTCTGCAGCTGGCGCATCTCCTCCTCCAGGTAGCGGGCCGAGGTCTGCTCGTGGCGACCGTACGCGCCGACGCCGCCGTAGCGCGCCAGCAGGCCGTCCAGCGCGGCGATCACCGCGGCCGGCTTCGCCTCCGGCCGCAGCCGCAGCACCACGCTGTTGAACGCGCCGTCCATCGACAGCGCCTTTTCCATCGCATGCCGGTTCATCCACGCCACGGCGTAGCGGCGGAAATCCGGGAACACCGCGCCGGGTGGGCTCTGGTAGACGTACTCCGGCGAGGTCGCCACGCCGACCACGCGCAGCCAGCGCTGGCGTCCGCGCAGGGTCAGGCTGAGCGTGTCGCCGGCGCGCAGCGCGTGGGCGGCGGCGAAGGCCTCGCCGAGCACCACCTCGTTGTCGACGTCCGGATCCGGCAGCCGACCGCTGCGCAGCTGCAGGCGGTTGAGCAGCGGCTGCCCGCCCGCTTGCGGCAGCGAGACCAGTTCGACCCGCACCGGCTCGCCGAAGCCGGGCACGCCGAGCGTGCCGGCTGCCATCAGCCGGGTCTGCGCGGTCTGCACGCCGTCGATGGCCGCCAGCCGCGGGGCCAGCGTATCCGGCGCGCGCTTGAGCGGCGCCCACAGGTCGGCCAGCGCGCCCTCGCGGTAGAACCGCTCCCGCGTCGCGGTGAGCGACTGGTAGGTGGACTGCGACATCACCAGCGTGGCGACACCGCCGGCGATCACCAGCGCGATCGCCAGCGCCTGCCCGCGCAGGTGCCACAGGTCGCGCCACGCCTTGCGGTTGAGCGCGTTCACCAGCGCAGCTCCCGCGCCGGAATGCGCTGCTCGGGGCGCGCCTCGCGCACGATGCGGCCGTCGCCCAGGTACAGCACCCGATGCGCCATGCGCGCGATGTCGGCGTTGTGGGTGATCACCACGGTGGTGGTGCCCAGCTCGGCGTTCACCCGCTCCAGCGCCTCGAGCACGCGCACGCCGGTGGCCGAATCGAGGGCGCCGGTGGGCTCGTCGCACAGCAGCACCGCCGGCCGCTTGGCGATGGCGCGGGCGATCGCCACCCGTTGCTGCTGGCCGCCGGAGAGCTGGGCCGGGAAATGGTCCATGCGGTCGGCCAGGTCCACCCGCGCCAGCGCTTCCTCCGGGCTCATCGCGCCGTCGGCGATATCGGTGACGATGGCCACGTTCTCGCGCGCGGTGAGGCTGGGAATGAGGTTGTAGAACTGGAACACGAAGCCGACGTGCTCGCGGCGGAACCGGGTCAGCGCGCGCTCGTCGGCACCGGACAGGTGGTGGCCCTCGTACCAGACCTCGCCCGCGGTGGGCACGTCCAGCCCGCCGAGGATGTTCAGCAGCGTGGACTTGCCGCTGCCGGACGGCCCCAGCAGCACCACGAACTCGCCGCGGTACAGGTCAAGGTCCACGCCGCGCAGCGCGTGCACCTCCACCTCGCCCATGCGGTAGACCTTGGTCAGGCCGCGGGCGCGGAAGACGGCATCGCTGTCGGGACGGACCGGGTCTCCCACGGCAGGCTCCAGCGGCACCGCGATGCGGCGCCATGCCCGCCACGGTAGACGCGCGGCGGGCCGGTCGACCTGATCCTGCGCAAATGCCGGCCCGATCGCCGGCGCGCGGTCAGCCGCGGGCGGCCAGCGCCGCCACCGTGGTGCGGTAGCGCGCGGCGATGCGCGCCTCGTCGTAGTGCCGGAAGTCGCGCACCACCCAGCGCCCGCCGCACATCACGTGGCGCACCCGCGGCGTGTTGCCGGCAAACAGGAAGCTGTCCATCGCCGAGCGGGCGTCGCGCGCGGCCAGCAGCGGCGCCTCGTCATCCAGCACCAGCAGGTCGGCGCGCCGCCCCGCTTCGAGCGCGCCGAGCGGCAGGCCGGCGGCCTGCGCACCGCCGCGCAGGGCGGCACCCCACAGCGTCTCGCCGACGCTGTCGCCGGCGCCGCGTGCGGCGATGTTGCGGTGACGGGTGACCAGCCGCTGGCCGTATTCGAGCCAGCGCAGCTCCTCCACCGGCGACACCGAGATGTGCGAATCCGAGCCGATCCCGAGGACGCCGCCGGCATCGAGGTAGTCGGCCAGCGGGAACAGGCCGTCGCCGAGATTCGCCTCGGTGGTCGGGCACAGGCCGGCCACCGCGCCGCTGCGGGCGAGACGCGCCGTCTCGTGGCCGGTCAGGTGGGTGGCGTGGACCAGGCACCAGCGCGCGTCGACCTCGGCGTGGTCGAGCAGCCATTCCACCGGCCGCGCGCCGCGCACGGCGAGGCAGTCCTGCACCTCGCCGAGCTGCTCGGCGATGTGGATGTGGATCGGCCCGGTCGTCGCCGCCTCCGTCGCCAAGAGCGTGCGCATCGCGGCTTCCGGCACCGCACGCAGCGAGTGCAGCGCGATGCCCACGCGCAGGTCGGCCGATTCGTGCGCGCGCAGCGCCTCGAGCAGGCGCAGGTAGTCGGACACCTCGGCGTGGCCGAAGCGGCGCTGGCGCGGCGCCAGCGGCCGGCCGTCGAAACCGCCGGTCATGTACAGCACCGGCAGCAGGGTCAGCGCGATGCCGGCCTCCTTCGCCGCTTCGACCAGCGCCAGCGACATCGCCTCGCGCTGCGCGTACGGCGTGCCGTCCGGCGCGTGGTGCAGATAGTGGAACTCGCAGACCTGGGTGTAGCCGGCCTGGAGCATCTCCACGTAGAGCTGGGCGGCAATCGCCTGCAGCGATTCGGGGTCGAGTGCGGCGGCGAAGCCGTACATCGCCTCGCGCCACGTCCAGAAGCTGTCGTCGCCCGGACCGCGCCGCTCGGCCAGGCCGGCCATCGCGCGCTGGAACGCGTGCGAATGCAGGTTGGGCATGCCCGGCAGCACCCAGCGGCCGAGGCGCCGGCCGGGCTCGTTCCCGCAGACGTCGACATGACCGGACGCGTCGACGGCAAGGCGGCCGTCGGCCTGCCAGCCATCGGGCGTCCAGACCCAGCCGGCACAGAGGGGTTCTTGCGAAATCGGCGGCAACATGCGGGCGATCCGTCGAAAAGCCGCAGTGTAGCGGCCCGCATCGACCCGGCCTTCGCGGCACTGCGGCATAATGGGGAGATGGCCAGGAAATCTTCCGAGCAGGCACCCAAGCTGCAGCTTCGGCTGGCCGTGCCTGCGGACGTCCCCCAGCTGGTCGAGCTGACCGCCCGCGTCTACACCGCCGAGTGGGGCCATTCGGCGGAAATGCTGCGCTCCCAGCAGACGCACTTCCCGGAAGGCCAGTTCGTGGTCGAGTACGAGGGACGCATCGTCGGCTGCTGCGCGACCTTTCGCATCGACGAGGCCACCTCGCTGGCACCGCACACCTGGGCGCAGATCACCGGCGGCGGCATGGCCTCCCGCCACAAGCCGGACGGCGACTGGCTGTACGGCATG
>JAGWVM010000101.1 GCA_018970895.1 Lysobacteraceae bacterium
GTCGTGGCCGGCGATCACTTTCGGATAGACATCCAGGAACCGGCGCAGGCGCTTGCCGGCCTGGTCGCGATCGCCCAGCACGATCTGTGCACCGTCCGCGGTGACCAGGCTCCAGCTGCCACGGTCGGTCAACGTGACGCCGGTAATCTGCAGGTGCGTGTCCGCGAAGGCCTTGCGTGCATCGGCGTAGAAGCTCACCACCTCGGCCAGATGGTCATCCGGACCGTGCAGGCTCGGCAGACCGGGCGGGATCTGCGCCGGGGGCACGCTGAACACCTGTCCCTGCCGGCTGATCAGCTGGCTGTCGTTCCAGCGGGCGAACGGCTGGCGCTCGTAGATGCGCAGCAGCAGCGTGTCGGGCCAGCGCTTGCTGGCCTCGACCGACTCGACCCACGGCAGCGCCGCCACGGCCTTCTGCACCGCGTCCAGGTCCAGCGCGAAGAAGCCGTGCCCGAGATGCGGCAGCACCGCGGCACGCACCTGCCCGGCCTGCACATGCCTGAATTCCGCCTGCACGGTGAGCCGGGTGACCGGCCATCGGTCCGCGGCAAACCAGCCGCGCAGCACGCCGACCACCGGCAGCACCACCAGGGCGATGGCCAGGCACCAGGCGACGGGGCGCAGGCTTCCCTTCACGCGCGCCCTCCGGGGATGCCTTGATCCCGATCGAGGCTGGTCTCCAGCACGCGCCAGCAAAGCTCGTCGTAGGCAATGCCGGCGACGGCTGCGGCCTTGGGCACCAGCGAGTGCGAGGTCATGCCCGGCGCGGTGTTCACCTCGAGCAGCCAGTTGCGGCCCTGCCGGTCACGCATGACATCGACACGTCCCCAGCCGCTGCAGCCCAGCGCGTCGAAGGCGGCCAGGGCCAGTGAGCGCAGCTGCGCTTCGTCGGCGCCGTCCAGCCCCGGGCAGAGGTAGCGGGTGTCCTCGGCGACGTACTTGGCGTTGTAGTCGTAGAACGCCCCCTGCGGGACGATGTGGATCGACGGCAACACCTCGCGACCGAGCACGGCCACGGTGAGCTCGTCGCCCTCGATCAGGGTCTCCATCAACAGGTCGCCGGGATAGCGTGCCGCCAGCGCAACCGCCGCATCGAGGTCGCCGGCCTCGAACACCCGGGTCACGCCCACGCTGGAGCCTTCGCAAGCCGGCTTCACGATCAGCGGGAAGCCGATCTCCCGCGCCGCGGCATGCACGTCCGCACCGCGCGGCAGGGCTGCGAACTTCGGTGTCGGCAGGCCCAGCGACTGCCACACGCGCTTGGAGCGCGTCTTGTCCATCGAGAGCGCGGAGCCGAGCACGCCCGAGCCGGTGTACGGCACGTTGAGCGACTCCAGCGCGCCCTGCAGCACGCCGTCCTCACCACCGCCATGCTGGCCGTGCAGGATGTTGAACACGCGCGCGAAATGGCCGGCACGCAGTGCGTCCAGCAGCGCCGGGATGCCATCGATGCCGTGCGCATCCACGCCGCGCGCCTGCAATGCAGCCAGCACGTTGCGACCGGAATCGAGCGACACCTCGCGCTCGGCCGAGCTGCCGCCCATCACCACGGCGACGCGTCCGAACTGGGCCGGATCACTGATCTTGTTTGTCACTTGGTGGTCCTCAGGTCGCCCAGCTGCGCCAGCTCCAGCGCCGCGGCGCCGATGTCACCGGCACCGAGCAGCAGCAGCAGATCGCCGTCGCGCAGCAGCGTCGGCAAGGTGTCCTTGAATTCGCGCGGATGCTCCACCAGCACCGGGTCGACCTTGCCGCGAGCGCGCACCGCGCGCGCCAGGGCCCGGCCGTCGGCGCCGGCGATCGGCGCCTCGCCTGCCGGATAGACCTCGGTCAGCAGCAGCACGTCGGCGTCCGCCAGCACATTGGCGAAATCGTCGAGCAGGTCGCGGGTGCGGCTGTAACGATGCGGCTGGAACGCCACCACCAGCCGGCGTTCCGGCCAGCCGCCGCGGGCCGCGGCGAACACCGCGGCGAGCTCGCGCGGATGGTGGCCGTAGTCGTCGACCAGCAGCGCGGTACCGTGGTCGAGCTGCAGCTCGCCGCGCGCGTGGAAGCGCCGCCCCACGCCCTCGAACCCGGCCAGGGCGTGCCCGATCGCCTCGGCCTCGACACCCAGCTGCCAGCCGATCGCAGCGGCCGCCAGCGCGTTGAGCACGTTGTGGCGCCCCGGCAGGTTCAGCTGCACCGGCAGCGGCGCGCGACCGGGCAGGATCAGGTCGAAGTGCATGGTGAAACCGCGCTGGCTCACGTTCGCCGCGCGCACGTCGGCGTCGGTGCGTTCGATGCCGTAGGTCATGATGCGGCGCGCGGTATCGCCGGCCAGCTCGGCCACTTCCGGATCGTCCAGGCACAGCACGGCCAGGCCGTAGAACGGCAGCCGGTGCAGGAAGGTGGAGAACGCCTTCTTCACCTCCACGAAATCGCCGTGGTAGTTCTCCAGGTGATCGGCGTCGATGTTGGTGATCGCGGCAATGACCGGCGATAGCAGCAGGAACGAACCATCGGACTCGTCCGCCTCGGCGACCAGGTACTGCCCGGTGCCGAGCCGCGCGTTCGCGCCGGCGGCGTTCAGCTGCCCGCCGATCACGAAGGTGGGGTCGTAATTGGCCTCGGCCAGCACGCTGGCGACCAGGCTGGTGGTGGTGGTCTTGCCGTGCGTGCCGGCGATCGCGATGCCGCGACGGAAGCGCATCAGCTCACCCAGCATCTCCGCGCGGGGAATCACCGGGATGCGCGCGGCGCGTGCGGCCACCAGCTCGGGATTGTCGGCCCGGATCGCACTGGAGGTGACCACCACGTCGGCATCCCCGATGTGCCCGGCCTCGTGGCCGATACGCACGTCGATGCCGAGACCGGCGAGGCGCTGGGCCGTCGCCGAGTTGGATCTGTCCGACCCGGATACGGCGTAGCCGAGGTTGTGCAGCACCTCGGCGATGCCACTCATGCCGACACCACCGATACCGATGAAATGCACGCGGCGGAACGTGCTCATCAGGTCTTCGTGCTGGAGCAGGCGCCGGGGCGTCATGCCGCCACCTCCAGACAGGCACGGGCGATGTCCTCGGCAGCGCCCGGCTTGGCGAGCGTGCGGGCGGCCTCGGCCATCGCCAGCAGAGCCGGGCGGTCCTGCAGCAGCGCACCGAGGCGCCGCGCGAATGTCTGTACGTCCAGGTCGCTTTCCTTCGTCATTTCGGCCGCACCGACGGCGACCAGCGCCTCGGCGTTGCGGGTCTGGTGGTCGTCCACGGCATGCGGGAACGGGACCAGCAGGGCCCCGAGCCCGGCGCTGGTCAGTTCGGCCAGGGTCAGCGCCCCGGCCCGGCAGACGGCCAGGTCCGCCCAACCGTAAGCGGTCGCCATGTCGTCGATGAATGGCACCACACGGGCCTCCACACCGGCGGCGGCATACGCCTGGCGGGCCTCGTCGAGGCCGCGCTTGCCGCACTGGTGCAACACCTCGGGACGCTGCGCCGGCGGCAGCGTCGCGAGCGCGGCGGGCAACGTGAGGTTCAACGCACGGGCACCCAGGCTGCCTCCCAGTACCAGCAGGCGCATGCGATCGTCACGCCCCGCCATGCGCTGGCGCGGCGGTGGCAGGGCGGCGATGGACGCCCGCACCGGATTGCCGACCCAGGTGGCATCCGGCAGGGCACCGGCAAAGCCGGTCAGTACCCGGCGGGCGAATCCGGCCAGCTTGCGGTTGGTGTATCCAGCCACCGAGTTCTGCTCGTGGACGAGCAGCGGCGTACCGGTAAGGCGGGCGGCGACACCGCCGGGTCCGGCCACGTAGCCGCCCATCGACAGCACGCTGCGCGGGCGCAGACGGCGCATCACGCGCAGCGAGGCGAGCAGCGCACGCAACAGCATCCACGGCGCGCCCAGCCGGGTCCGCCAGCCCTTGCCGCGCAGGCCACCGACCGGCACCACGTGCAGCGGCAGTCCGTGCGCCGGCACCACCTGCACTTCCATGCCGCCGGCGGCGCCCAGCCATTGCACGGCCACCCCCTGCGCCCGCAGCGCATCGGCCACCGCCAGGCCGGGGAAAATGTGGCCCCCGGTACCGCCGGCCATGATCAGCACGGGACGCTGGGACGTGCTCATGCGGCCTCCGCCTGGCGCTCTCGCGGTGCCGCGGCCGCGCCGGCATCGGGCACGGCCAGTGCCGGCATGCGCGTGGCCATCTGGCGCGCATCGAGCGCCCGGTTGATCTCGTAACTCGCACGCAGCAGCACACCGGCCATGGCGCAGGTCAGCAGCACCGACGAGCCACCGGAGCTGATCAGCGGAAGGGTGAGGCCCTTGGTCGGCAGCGCACCGAGGTTGACGCCGATGGAGACCAGCGCCTGCAGCCCGATCATCATCGATATGCCGAAGGCGACATAGCCGGCGAAGCGCTGGCCGACCTCCACGCCGCGAAGCCCGATGATCAGGCCGCGCACCACCACGATGGCGAACAGCAGCATGACGGTGGCGATGCCGGCCAGACCGAGCTCCTCGCCGATCACCGCCAGGATGAAGTCGGTGTGTGCCTCCGGCAGGTAGGAGAGCTTGAGCACGCTCGAGCCCAGTCCCACTCCGGTCCACTCGCCGCGGCCGATCGCCATCAGCGACTGGGTCAGCTGGAAGCCGTCGTTGAACGGATCCTTCCATGGGTTCATGAAGGAGGTGAGGCGCTTCATGCGATAGCTTTCGCTGGTCGCGGCGATGGCCAGCAGCGGCATCAGCGGCAGCCCCATGCCGAACAGGAACACCGGCCGCGCACCGCCGAGCCAGACCATGCCGATGGTGACCGCGATCACCAGCGTGGCCGAGCCGAAGTCGGGCTGCGCGAGCAGCAACAGCACGATGACGCCAGCCACGATGATCGGACGCAGCAGGCCCCAGAACGTGTTCTCCACGCTCTCGCGGTGGCGCACCAGGAAGCTGGCCACGTAGACCACCAGGATGAGCTTCATCGCCTCGACCGGCTGGAAGCTGATCACCACGAGGTTGAGCCAGCGGTGCGCGCCGTTGATCTTCATGCCGAAGTGCGGCACGAACACCGCCAGCAGGGTGCAGGTGCCGGCCAGCAGCAGCGGAACCGAATATTTCTCCAGAAGCTTCAACTCCACCCGCATCGCGACGCTCGCGAGAATCACGCCGAGGGTGAGGTAGGCGAGGTGCTTCTTCAGGTAGTAGAACGGTCCGAGGTGGTCGGCGTCGGCGACCGCGATCGAGCTGGAGGCAACCATCACCACGCCGATGCTGGCCAGTCCGACCAGCCCGACGATCAGCCACAGGTCGTAGCTGCCCCGCGGTCCGGTGCGCTTGATCGCCTGGCTGTTGCCGAGTCCGAACATCAGCGCACCTTCAACGTGGCGAGGCCGATCAGCACCAGCACGACGCTGATGATCCAGAAGCGCACGATCACGCGCGGCTCGGGCCAGCCCTTGAGCTCGAAGTGGTGGTGGATCGGCGCCATCCGGAAGATGCGCTTGCCGGTGAGCTTGAAGCTCGCCACCTGCATCATCACCGAGACGGTCTCCATCACGAACACCCCGCCCATCACCAGCAGCACGATCTCCTGCCGCACGATCACGGCGATCGTGGCCAGCGCCGCACCGATCGCCAGCGCGCCGACGTCGCCCATGAAGACCTGCGCCGGATAGGTGTTGAACCACAGGAAGCCGAGGCCCGCGCCGGCCAGCGCGCCGCAGTAGATCGACAGTTCGCCCGCACCGGGGATCGAGGGGATACCCAGGTACTCGGAGAACACCTTGTTGCCGGCCAGGTAGGCGAACACGCCCAGCGCGCCGGACACCAGTACGGTCGGCATGATCGCCAGGCCGTCGAGGCCGTCGGTGAGGTTCACCGCGTTGGAGAAGCCCACGATCATGAAATAGGCCAGCACCACGAACAGCAGGCCCAGCGGCACGGCCACCTGCTTGAACAGCGGCACGTAGAGCGCGGTCTCGGCCGGGATCTGCGCGGTGTGGAACAGGAACCACGCAGCAATCAGGCCGAACACCGACTGCCAGAAGTACTTCCAGCGCGAGGCCAGCCCGCGGCTGTCGCGCAGGACGATCTTGCGGTAGTCGTCGTAGAAGCCGATCGCGCCGAAGCCCAGCGTCACCGCCAGCACCACCCACACGTAACGGTTGTGCAGGTCGGCCCAAAGCAGCGTGGAGACGGCCACCGACAGCAGGATCATCACCCCGCCCATGGTCGGCGTACCGGCCTTGGTCAGGTGGGTCTGCGGCCCGTCGCTGCGCACCACCTGGCCGGCCTTGAGCAGCGCCAGCTTGCGGATCACCGCCGGCCCGAACAGCAGCGACAGGGCCAGCGCGGTGAGCGCCGCCATGATGGTGCGGAAAGTGATGTACTGGAACAGGTGGATCGCGGCAAAGTGCCGGGCCATCCAGTCGGCCAGTTCAGGCAGCATGGTCGGCGCCTCCTCGTTCGGATGCGGGGCGCAAGGCCGCGACGACCTGGTCCATGCCCGAGGAACGCGAGCCTTTCACCAGGCAGGTGACGTCGCCGCGCAGCAGGGGCTGCAGTGCGACGACGAGGGCATCCTTGCCGGTGAAGTGGCGGCCGCCTTCGCCGAAGGCCTCCACGGCAGCCGCGCTCAGCGCGCCGACCGCGAACAGGTGATCCAGGCCCCGCGCCCTGGCATGGACACCCACGCGGGCATGCAGGTCGCGTGCGCCCGGACCGAGCTCGGCCATGTCGCCGAGCACCAGCACCCGCTCGCCGGACGCCATCGCGAGGGTGTCGATCGCCGCCATCACCGAACCGGGGTTGGCGTTGTAGCTGTCGTCGATCAGCGTCCAGCCGCCCGGCATCGGTTCCACCTTGAGGCGGCCGGCCACGCCATCGGCGTGTTCGAGCCCGGCGACGATGAGCTCCAGCGGCACCTCCAGTGCCAGCGCCACGCTGGCGGCGGCCAGCGCATTGGCGATGTTGTGGCGCCCGGCCAGCGGCAGCGAGACGTCGGCATCGCCGACCGGCGTGCTCAGCACGAAGCGGGAACCGTCGACGCGCTGCTCGACGATCTCGGCACCGACGTCGGCCGCGTGGTCCAGGCCATAGCGCAGGATGCGACGCGTGCCGGCGAGTCCGGCGAAGAACGGCGCGAAGGCGTCGTCTGCGTTGATCACCGCCACGCCATCGACCGGCAACAGGCGATAGACGGCACCCTTGGTCTCGGCCACGCCCTCCACGCTGCCCATGCGCTCGAGATGGGCCGGTGCGATGCAGGTGATCACGCCCACGTCCGGCCGCGCGATCGAGGCGAGGTAGTCGATGTCGCCGGGCTTGCCGGCGCCCATCTCAAGCACCGCGTATTCGGCATCCTGCGGCATGGCCAGCAGGGTCAGCGGCAGACCGAGTTCGTTGTTGAAATTGCCGGCGTTGACGTGGGTGCGACCGTGGCGCGAGAGGATCGACGCCACCAGTGTCTTCACCGTGGTCTTGCCGTTGGAGCCGGTGATGCCGATCACCCGCACGTTGCGCTGGGCGCGCACCGCGCTGGCGAGATCGCCGAGCGCGGTCGCCGCGTCGTTCACCAGCACCTGCGGCAGGTCGATGTCCAGCTTCCGCGTGACCATCGCGGCCACGGCGCCACGGGCCTTGGCCTCGGCGACGAAATCGTGCCCGTCCGCCCGCTCGCCCGGCAGCGCCACGAACAGGTCGCCGGCGTTCAGCTTGCGGGTGTCGATCGCCACGCCCCGGACGGCCACGTCGTCGCCGTAGCGACGACCGCGTGTCCACAGGGCGATGGTGTCCAGCTGCATCATGCGCAGGCCTCCAGCGCCGCACGCGCCACTTCCATGTCGTCGAACGGGCGCTTTCCGTCGGCGCCCTCCTGGTAGGTTTCGTGGCCCTTGCCGGCTACCAGCAGCACGTCGCCTGACCGCGCCTGCGCCAGCGCGAGGCGGATCGCTGCCGCGCGGTCGCGCTCGATCGTCGCGCGGGACGGGTCGGCAAAGCCGGCGACAATCTGCGCGACGATGGCGTCGCCGTCCTCGCCACGCGGGTTGTCGTCGGTGACGATCGCCACGTCGGCCAGGCGCTCGGCGATCGCGCCCATCACCGGGCGCTTGCCGGCATCGCGCTCGCCGCCACAGCCGAACACGCACAGCAGGCGTCCCGCACAGTGGGCGCGCAGCGCGGTGAGCGCCTGCTCGAGGGCGTCCGGCGTATGGGCGTAATCGACCACCACCAGCGGCTGCCGCCGGCCGTCGCCAATGCGGTTCATGCGGCCATTCACCGGGGCCAGCGCCTGCACCGCCGTGAGGATGCGCTCGAACGGCTCGCCGAGCGCCCCGAGGCAGGCCACCACGGTCAGCAGATTGGCGATGTTGAAGCGACCCAGCAGGGGGCTGTGCACGGCGCGGGAACCCCACGGGGTGCGAAGCCGGAAAGAGAGCCCCTCGCCGGACGTGACGACCTGCTCGGCCGCCACATCCGTCCCAGCCAGGCCCGCGGCACTGAGTCGGAGGCACGTCACCGACGGCGGCAGCCGTTCGGCAAGGGTGGCCCCGAAGGCATCGTCGACGTTGATCACCGCGGCCTTCAGCCCCTGCCAGGCGAACAGCCGCGCCTTGGCCTCGCCATAGGCCTCCATCGTGCCGTGGTAATCGAGATGGTCGCGGGTGAGGTTGGTGAACGCGGCAACCTCGAAGGCCACCGCGTTGACCCGCCCCTGCACCAGCGCGTGCGACGACACCTCCATCGCGACGTGGCTGGCGCCGGCATCGCGGAAGGCCGCCAGGGTCGACTGCACGCTGATCGCGTCCGGCGTGGTGCGCTCGCCTTCGCGCAGCTGTCCGACCAGGCCCGCACCGAGCGTGCCGATGGTCGCCGCGCGGTGACCGAGCGTATCCAGCGCGTGCGCCAGCAGCTGCACCGTCGAGGTCTTGCCGTTGGTGCCGGTGACCCCGACCACGCGCAGCTGGTGCGACGGATCACCGTGGAAGCGCGCGGCGATCGCACCGATGCGTACGGCGAGGTCGTCCACCCACACCACGGGCACGTCCGGCACGGCGACACCGGCCGGTGCGGGCGACTCGGCGATGACGGCGGCCGCCCCGCGTGAGACCGCGTCCGCGGCGAAGGCGAGCCCGTGCTGGCGGGTCCCGCGCAGCGCGACGAAAGCGTCGCCGGGGCGCACGTCGCGCGAGTGCAGGGTCAGGCCGGAAACGGCAAGACCACCCAACGGGGCGGTGTCGGCGAATCCGTGCAGGAGCCGGTCGAGGCGCTGCATGGTCATGGCGACACCCGGTCCACCGGGGCCTCCTCGATATCGGGGGCTTGTGGCGCTTTGCTGCCGATCAGGCCGTTCTTGTCCTGCAGCGGCTGGCCGACGTACCAGCGCCCGATGTTGTCCGGCGGGATGTCGAGCAGCCGCAGCGCGCCGTCCATCACCCGGGCAAACACCGGACCGGACACGAGGCCGCCGTAGTAGCTGCCCTTCTTCGGGTTGTCGACCACCACGGCGGCGACCAGCCGCGGGTTGGTGGCAGGCACCATGCCGACGAAGGCCGAGGTGTAGCTGTTCCTGGAGTAGCCACCGGCACTGGCCTTGTGCGCGGTGCCGGTCTTGCCGGCGACGGCATAGTTGGCCACGTAGGCGTAGGGTGCGCCGGTGCCCCCGGGCTGGATCACCGTCTCCATCATCCGGATCAGCTCGTGCGCGATCTGCGGCGAGATGATCGCCTTCGGCGCCGAATCGCTGCCCTTGATGAAGCTGGGCGAGTGCATGATGCCGCCGTCGGCGATCGTGGCGTAGGCGTTGGCCAGCTGCAGCACGGTCACGTTGAGGCCGTAGCCGTAGCCCATGATCGCCTTTTCCAGCGGGCGCCAGTCGCGACCGATCTTCAGGTAGCCCGACGCCTCGCCCGGAAAGCCGCTGTTGGTGCTGTTGCCGAAGCCGAACGCGCGATAGGTGTCGTACATCAGCTTGGTATCGAGCGACATCGCGATGTGCGCGGCACCGACGTTGGAGGACTTGGTGATCACGCCGGTGGGCGTGAGCACGCCCCAGTTGTGGGTGTCGTGGATGTCATGGCCCTGGAAGAACCAGTGCCCGCCGGTGGTGTCGATCAGCGGGCTGGTGGGGGTGTACTGCCCACTGGACAGGGCGGCGGCCATCAGCACCGGCTTGATGGTGGAGCCCGGCTCCAGCACGTCGGTCATCGCACGATTGCGCCGCGAGGAGGCGGTGCTGGTGCCGATCGCGTTGGGGTTGTAGGTGGGCATGTTGACCATGGCCAGCACCTCGCCCGTTTTCACGTCGAGGATCACCATCGAGGCCGAGTCGGCCTCGGACTTCTCCACTGCATTCTTCAGCTCGCTGTAGGCGAGGAACTGGATGCGCCGGTCGATGCTGAGCGTGAGGTTGTGGCCCGGCTTGGGCGCGCGGATCTGTTCGACGTCCTCGACGATGTGGCCCTTGTTGTCGCGGATCACCCGCTTTTTGCCGGGTTTGCCGGACAGCCAGTCGTCAAACGCCAGCTCCAGGCCCTCCTGGCCGTGATCGTCGATGTTGGTGAAGCCCAGCACGTGCGCGGTGACTTCACCCGAGGGGTAATAGCGGCGGTACTCGCGCTGGCCATTGACGCCGGGGATGCCCAGGTCGAGCACGGCCTGGGCCGCCTCGGGACTCATCTGGCGCTTGAGGTAGGTGAACTCGCGGTTGGCGCGCTGCTCGAGATACGTGCGCAGCTGGTCGGCCGTCGTGCCCAGCGCCGCCGCAAGGGCGGGCAACTGGTCGTCGTTCTCCAGCACCTGCGACGGCACCGCGGTGATCGAGACCATCGGCGTGGAGACGGCCAGCGGCTCGCCGTTGCGATCGAAGATCGTGCCGCGCGAGACCGGGATCGGCACCTCGCGCAGGAAGCGCGCATCGCCCTGCTGCTGGTAGAAGTTCTTGCGCACCACCTGGATGTCGAACGCACGCGCCACCAGCCCGAGCGACGCCAGCCCGAGCAACCCGAGCACCAGCGAGAGCCGGCGCCGCGCACTGGGCGCCGCGCCGCGGCGGCGACTACCTGCCTGATTGACCGGAGTGACCTTGCGCGGGCGACTCATCGGCGCACCAGCTGGATGTCCTGCGGCGCCGGGGTGACCATCCCGAGCTTGCTGCGCGCTTCCTCGTCGATGCGGCGCGGTTCGGCCCAGGTGGCCTGCTCGAGCTCGAGCCGGCCGTATTCCACGTTGAGCGCGTCGCGCTGGTTCTGCAGGGTGGTCAGCCGCACGAACAGCACGCGGCTCTCGTGCCGCGTCCACACCACGCCCAGGGCGCTCAGCAGCACCAGGCCGAGCAGGCCGAGCAGGGCGATGGCGCCGAACACCTTCATGCCAGCTTCTCCGCCACGCGCAGCACGGCCGAGCGCGACCGCGGATTGGCCGCCTGCTCGGCGGCCGTGGGGAACTGCGCCTTGCCGACCGCGGCCAGCCGGGCCGGCGCCGCGGGGACCGGCGGGCCCCGACGACTGCCCTGGACGCGCCCGGCGTGGTCGCGGATGAACAGCTTCACCGCGCGATCCTCCAGCGAGTGGAAGCTGATGATCGACAACCGCCCACCCACGTTCAGGCGTTCCAGCGCCGCCTCCAGCCCGCGCTGCAGCGATTCCAGCTCGCCGTTCACGTGGATGCGCAGGGCCTGGAAACTGCGGGTGGCCGGATGCTTGCCCGGCTCGCGGCGGCCGACGATGCGCTCGATCAGCGCCGCCAGCTGGCCGGTGCGGGTAAACGGCGTGGCCTCGCGGTCGGCCACGATGGCGCGGGCGATGCGGCGGGCCTGGCGCTCCTCGCCGAACTGCCACAGCACGTCGGCGATCTCGCGCTCGTCGGCGCGGGCGAGGAATTCCGCCGCGCTCTCGCCGCGGGTCGGATCCATGCGCATGTCCAGTGGCGCGTCGGCCATGAAGCTGAAGCCGCGGGCGGCGTCGTCCAGCTGCGGCGAGGACACGCCCAGGTCGAGCAGCACGCCGTCGAGCCCGGCCGCGGTCTCCTCCCAGTCGGCCAGGGCGGAGAAGTTGTCGTGGCGGATCGCCACCCGCGGGTCATCGGCGAATGCCACCCGCGCGGCGGCGATCGCCTGCGGATCGCGATCCATCAGCAGCAGCCGAGCGTCGGGACCGAGGCGCGACAGCACGGCGCGCGCGTGCCCGCCGCGTCCAAACGTGCCATCCAGGTAGCGCCCGCCCGCTTTCACGGCGAGACCCTCCACTGCCTCGTCCAGCATCACCGGGATGTGCTGCAGCGGGGCGGAGCCTGAATTTGTCATCCGGCTCTCGCCCATACCGCACTCCCGCTCCCGTCCCGCCCTTGTCGCCGCGCCGCCTGCAATCTCAGAGGCGCAGATCTGCCATTTCGTGGGTGATGTCGTCTTCGCCGAGGGTCTGGCGGATCTTTGCCAGGTGGGCCTGTTCGCTCCACAGCTCGAACTTGTTGCCCATGCCCAGCAGCACCGCTTTCTTCTCGATCCCTGCGGTACTTCGCTGGCTCGCCGGCAGCAGGATCCGCGCGGCGCTGTCCGGCTCGACCAGGGCCGCCGCACCCACCAGCTTCATCTGCAGGTTGCGGTGGGCGGCCTTGACGCCGGGAAGGGCATTGACCTGGTCCCGCACCTGCTCCCACTCCGCATGGGGGAACAGCCACAGGCAGCCATGCTCGAAGGGGTTGTAGGTCACCACCAGGCGATTGGCGCAGGCGCCCGCGACCAGCTCCCGATACATCGTCGGGATGGCCAGCCGGCCCTTGTCGTCAACGCTGATGGCGGTTTCGCCCTGGAACACGGCGCAATAGCTCCACAAAAACCCACGATTTCACACCGAAACCCACGATAGTCTCGCCCCCTGAGACTGTCAAGGGAATTTCTTTTGTGAATCAAGGAGTAAAGGCAAAGAGGTGACCGGAATTCACCTCTTACCTGAGGAAGCCGGGCAAGATGATTGAAAGCATGGAATTTTTATTCCGGACCCTGGACGCTTTCGGGTGGCCCAGGGGATGAACCGGCATTC
>JAGWVM010000102.1 GCA_018970895.1 Lysobacteraceae bacterium
GATGTTCGGCACGAAGGTCTGCGGGTTGCGGTCGTACAGCGGGAACCAGCTGGACTGCACCTGCACCATGATGCGGTGGCCCGGCAGGAACACGTGGTTGGTGGTCGGCAGGGCGAAGGTGTAGGGCAGTGCCTTGTTCGGCGTGATCGGCTCGGGCTTGTCGAAGCCCTGGCGGTAGCGGCCGCGCAGGATGTCCATCGCCACGGCCAGCTGGTAGCCACCCATCTCCGGCTGCGGCGCCACCTCGTCCGGATACACGTCGATCAGCTTCACCACCCAGTCGCTGTCGGTGCCGGTGGTCGAGGCGGTCAGGTGCACCTGTGGCTGGCCGGCGATGGTGACCGGGGCGGTGAGCACGTCGGAGGTGTAGGTCAGCACGTCGGTGCGGCCGGAGGCCTGACGCTGGTCGTCCACCAGCCATTCGGACCAGGTGTTGCCCGCCCCGTAGCCGATCGGCTGGATCGGGCGGTTGCGGTAGGGCACCGGATGCGCCGGATCGGACACGTAGCGGTCGCCGCCGTCGTCGGCTGGCTTGCTGAAGGTGGCCTTCATGCCGTCGCCCAGGTAAAGCGGCGTGGGCCGGATGCTGCAGCCGCTGTTGCAGCCAGCCGGCCAGCGCTTGAGGCTCTCCCAGCGGTTGGTGCCGGTCTGGAACGCGGTGACCGGGGCCACGTCGGCCTTCGGCGCGTCGTTCTTCAGGTACTGCGCCAGGAACGGCCGCAGCACGTGTTCGCGGAAGTACCGGCCGGTGTCGCTGCCGAACTTGAGCGCACCCAGCGAGCTGGCATCCTCGATCTCCTGGCCGTGGTGCCACGGGCCCATCACCAGCTTGACCATGGTGCCGGTGGTGTCCTTCGGCTTGATCGCCTTGTACACCGCGATGGCGCCGTAGATGTCCTCCTGGTCCCACAGGCTGTGCACCAGCATCACCGGCACCTTCAGCGGCTCTTTCGCGAGGAGCTTGTCCACCGCCTGGTCCTGCCAGAAGCTGTCGTAGGCCGGATGGGCCAGCATCTTGCGCCAGAACGGCAGCTGGTCCATGCCGTGCTGGCGGGCCAGCTCGCCGGCCGAGCCGGCGCGCAGGTACAGGTCGTAGTCGTCGTACACGTTCGACCACCACTTGTAGGCGTTGCCGCGGCTGGCGGTCTGCTCGTAGACGTACGGCAGGTTCTGTTCGCGGAACGCGCCGTGGTGGTACCAGTCGTCGCCCATCCAGCCGTCCACCATCGGATTCATCGGTACCGACACCTTCAGCGCCGGATGCGGGTGGATCAGGGCCATCAGCGGCTCGAAGCCGTCGTAGGAGATACCCAGCGTGCCGACCTTGCCGTTGCTCTCCGGCACGTGCTTGACCAGCCAGTCGATGGTGTCGTACGTGTCGGTGGCGTCGTCGACCGGGGTCGGGTTGATCGGCCCGTGCGGCGGCCGGTTCATCACGTAGTCGCCCTCGGAGTTGTACTTGCCGCGCACGTCCTGCACCACGCGGATGTAACCGTCCTCCACGGCGATGTCCGCGGGGTTGTCGTAGCCCTCCAGGTTCATCTCCAGGTGACCACTGGCCGCATGGGTGGTGAGCTCGTCGGCATCGTAGGGCGTGCGGGTGAGCAGGATGCCCGCCTTCTTGGCGTGGTCGCCGTTGAGGTTCTTCGGGATCAGGATCACCGTGTGCAGCTTCACGCCATCGCGCATCGGGATCATCACCACGCGGCGCACGAAGTCGGCGTCGGCGTTCACCGGCGTGAAGTGTGCCGGCGTCTCGCTGGGATAGTTCGGGTATTGCGGAGCGGCGTCCTGCCGGGCAGATGCGCCGGCCGAGAAAGCCAGCAGGGCGGAGGCAAGCACGGGCATCAGGCCCGCGCGCACGGAGGCGGGAAGCGCTTTTCGCAACATCATCGGTGGTCCCCTGGGGTGGAGCGAAAACGTTATCAGGGGTCGGTCGCGGCAGCCACCCGGCGATGGTCGCAGGCGCCGGCTCAGCCCAGCAGGGCGGCAAACGCCTCCGGCGATACCGCCTCGCCGAACAGGTAGCCCTGATAGTGGCGGCAGCCGTGGCGCAGCAGGAAATCCCGCTGCTCGATGGTCTCCACGCCCTCGGCCACGGTCTTGATGCCGAGGTTGTCGGCCAGCGAGATGATCATGCGGGTGATCGTGGCGCCGTGCTCGCCGTGGTGGATGTCGTGCACGAACGAGCGGTCGATCTTGATCTCGTCCAGCGGCATGCGCTGCAGGTAGCTCAGCGAGGAGTAGCCGGTGCCGAAGTCGTCCAGCGCGAAGCGCACGCCCCGTTCGCGCAGGTGCACCATGCGCCCGATCATCTCGTCCATGTCCTCGGCGAACAGGCTTTCGGTGACCTCGAGGACCAACCGCGACGGGTCGGCGCGGGTTTCCTCCAGCACGTCAAGGACACCCTGCACGAAGCCCGGATCGTGGAACTGCCGCACGCTCACGTTCACCGACAGGCTGATTCGGGCCGTGCGCGGGTCGCGCGACCACTCGGCCAGCTGCCGGCAGGCGGTCCGCAGCACCCAGGTGCCAAGCGGCAGGATCAGCCCGGTGGCCTCGGCCAGCGGGATGAACTGTACCGGCGACACGTCGCCCCGCGTGGGATGGTGCCAGCGCAGCAGCACTTCGGCGCTGACCGTGCGCCCCTCGCTGTCGACCTGCGGCTGGAAGCGCAGGCGCAGGCGCTGGGCGTGCAGGTCGCTGCGCAGGTCGTGCTCCAGCGCCAGGCGATCCTGCATCGCCACCTGCATCGCCTCGTCGTAGACGCGCACGGTGTTCTTGCCCGCCGACTTGGCGTGGTACATTGCCAGGTCGGCGTGCTTGAGGGTGTTCTCGGCGCCGCGTTCGCCCCGGTCGAACAGGGCGATGCCGACGCTGACGGTGCAGCGGTAGTCGATGCCGTCCAGCGTGTAGGGCAGGGCCAGCACGTCGCGGACCTTGTGCGCCAGGGCCTCCGCGTCGACGACGGCGGCGCCCGGATCGTGCCCCAGCCGGTCCATCAGCACCACGAACTCGTCGCCGCCGAGCCGGCCGAGCACGTCCTGTGTCCGCGCGCAGGCATGCAGCCGGCGGGTGACCTGCTTGAGCAGCAGGTCGCCGATCTCGTGCCCCATCGCGTCGTTGAGCAGCTTGAAGTTGTCCACGTCGACGAACAGCATCGCGCCGAGTTCGCGCTCGCCGGCGGGGCTTGCCAGCATCTGGCCGAGCCGTTCCATCAGCTGGCGGCGGTTGGGCAGGCCGGTGAGCATGTCGAAGTAGGCGAGCCGGTGGATCTGCTGCTCGCTGCGCTTGCGCTCGGTCAGGTCGGTGTTGGTACCGGACACGCGGGTGGGCCGGCCGTCGGCGTCGCGCAGGACGAACCCCCGCGACAGCACCGGCACGTAGTGGCCGTCGCGATGCTGCAGGCGGAACTCCAGCTCGTAGCTTTCGCTGTCGCCGGCCAGGATGCCCTCGAAGGCCGACAGCACGTGCCCGACGTCCTCCGGGTGCATGCGTCGCTTCCACAGCTGCGAGTCGACCGGCAGCGCGCCGGGCTCCATGCCGATCATCTGCCACCAGCGCGGCGAGTAGTACAGGTCGTCGGCGACCAGGTCCCAGTCCCAGGGGGCATCGTTGGCACCGCGCAGCATCAGGCTGAGGCGCAGCTCGGACTGCTTGAGCGCCTGCTCGGCCTGTTTCAGCCCGGTGACGTCGGTGAAGCTGACCACCACCTCGGTCGGCTCGCCATCCTCGCCCAGGCTGGGCACGGCGTTGCACATCGCCCACACCAGCCGCTGGTCGGCAACCCGGCGAAGACCCAGCAGGTACTGCGACACCGGCTGGCGCGTCGCCAGCACGCGGGCAACCGGGAATTCCTCCAGCGGCATCGGCGAGCCGTCCTCGCGGATGAAGTCGAAGTGCTCGTCGGTATAGAACGCGCCGAGCAGCTCGTCGTAGCTCATCCCCAGCATCTTCAGGGCGGTCTGGTTGGCGTAGATGATCTCGGTGTTGGCCCGGTGCAGCACGATGCCGGCCTGCACGTGCTCGAACAGGAACCGGTACAGCCGCTCGCGGGAGGCCTGCACATCCATCGCCTGCCTGCGCGCCGAGCGGTCGCGGGTGATGCCGAGGAAGCCGGACAGCACGCCCTTCTCGAACACCGGGGTGATGGTCAGCTCGTTCCAGAACGTCTCGCCGGCGCGGGTGTAGTTCAGGATCTCGCCGGAGTAGGGCCGGCCGGCATCCATCGCTGCGCGCATCGCCGTCACCTCGTCGGCGCTGGTGCGCGGCCCCTGCAGCACGCTGCAGTTGCGCCCGGCCAGGTCGGCGCTGGTGTAGCCGGTGAGATCGGTGAACGACTGGTTGACGTAGGTGACGCGACGTTCGTTGTCGGTCAGCACGATGCCGTCCGAGACCGTCGAAAGGATCGGGGTGATGCTTCCGAGGTCCATCGCACTGCCCATGATGCACTGCCTCGCTCAGATGGTGCCGTGTCGATTCCGGGGCGGTGCGCGGCGATGGCCGCCGCCCGCGGGTGCGGCGACGTTACACCGCCCCGGCACAGCTTGCCATGCCGGGCGCGCGCCCCGCCCGTGCCGGTTATCGGCCGCTTTCGTCCGGATTTGAGTGTGGTTGCGCCAGGCGTTCAGTCCGGCCCCATCCGGCGGGTCGGGCGGACCGCGACGCTGCGGCTGCCGTCCATCCACTGCAGCTCGCCGTCCTGCACCAGTACCTGCAGGCGCATGCTGCGCTCGAGCAGGTCGCCGAGCTCCTGCACGGCGGCCTCGGGCAGATCCAGCACGGTGAGGTTGCCGAAGCGGGCGAGGCTGCCGGCGAGCTTGTCCCACCACGCGTCCGCCGCGCGGCCGCCGTAGTTGACCACCACGACCTGCCGCGAGCGGGCGCAGGCCTTGCGGATGCGTGATTCGTCGGGCTGGCCCAGCTCGATGGTCAGCTCGATCTCGCCGGCGTAGCTCTTGCGCCACAGGTCCGGTTCCTCCTCGTTGCTCAGCCCCTTGCCGAATTCCAGCCGGTCGTCGGCGTACAGGGCGAAGGCGAACAGGCGCACCATCAGGCGCTCGGCGGTCTCCGAGGGATGCCGGGCGAGCGTCAGCGCGTGGGTGGCGTAGTAGTGCCGGTCCATGTCGCTGACCTGCAGCTCGGCCTTGTGGATGGTGGCATTGAGGGCCATGCGTCGGGGTCCGGAGAGGTCAGCCGTGCAGTGTAGTGGGGCCAGGCCCCGCCGGGGCGCGACCGGGCAGCGTCATCGCGTTACCCTGCGCGCCTGCCATGACTGCCGACGTGCCCGCCAGCCTCCTGTACCTGCCGCCCGGCGATTGGCCGACCGTGCTGGACTGCCTGTGCGGGCACTTCGCGACGATCCCGCGTGCGCATTGGCTGGACCGTATCGCCCGCGGCCGCGTGCTCGACGGCGACGGCGTGCCGATCACGCCGCACACGCCGTACCGCGTCGGTGCGCCGGTGCGCTATTTCCGCGAGGTGCCGGATGAGCCGGTGATCGCCGGCGAGGTCCGCATCCTGCATGCCGACCGGCATCTGCTGGTGGCCGACAAGCCGCCGTTCCTGCCGGTGCTGCCGGCTGGCCGCTTCGTCGCCCAGACCCTGCTGGCGCGACTGGTGGCGGCCACCGGCCACGCGCAGTTGGCGCCATTGCACCGGATCGACCGGCTCACCCGCGGCCTGGTGCTGTTCTCGGTCCGTCCCGATACCCGCGATGCCTACCAGGCGCTGTTCCGCGAACGGCGCATCGCCAAGGTGTACGAGGCGCTGGCGCCACCGCTGCCCGGGCTGGCGTTCCCGCGGGTGCACCGTTCGCGCATCGAGCGCGGCGAGCCGTTCTTCCGCATGCGCGAGGTGCCGGGCGAGCCGAACAGCGAGACCCGCATCGACGTGATCGCGCGGGGCGAGTCACTGTGGCGCTACCGGCTGGAGCCGCTGACCGGTCGCAAGCACCAGCTTCGCGTGCAGATGGCCGGGCTGGGCGCGGCCATCGCCAACGACCCGCTGTATCCGGATCTGCAGCCCGAGGCCGCGGATGATCCGGCGCGACCGCTCGCCTTGCTGGCGCAGTCACTGGCGTTCGATGACCCGGTGAGCGGGGAGCGACGGCGCTTCAGCAGTGGCCTGGCGCTGTAATCGGTGCCGCGCCCGGGACGTGTTCGGCACGGTCGGCGCGTTCTCGCCCTCGTTCCGGGTCGCTGGAGATCGCAGCAGTGCCGCGGCGGTGCAGCGTTCGCGGCTTGCGCTGCGGATGGTCGAGCGCGGGCCGGTGCGACGCAACCTGCGCATCTGGCTGTCGGCAGGCACCGGCGAGGAGACCGCCGACCGGGACCATGACGGGGTGATCGATGCGGTGGACGACGTGGAGGATCTGGTCAACGGCTGGCGCGATCCGGACGGACACGTCCATCGCGGCCTGCGCCAGCTCGGCGACGACGTGGTCGCGGGCGGTCCGGCCGACCCGCCACGGGCCGGAGCGGTGGCACTGGAGGTGGTGCCGGGTGCCCGCCACGAGCACCGGGCGTGGGCCGCGGTACTGCCGGACTTCCTGCGCTGGGCGTTTCCGCCGTCGCACTGACCGGCCGATGCGGCAGTGCGCGCTGCCACCCGGGGGCGTTCCACGCTATCGTGCGGCCCTTGTCCATCCGGGGGAGTCCCGCACGTGAGCCAACCCAAAGCGCCGGGCCTGGAGCCGCGCACCGAACTGACCGTCCGTGGCCTGATCATCGGCGTGGTGATCACCGTCGTGTTCACCGCGGCCAACGTGTTCTTCGGCCTGAAGGCCGGCCTCACGTTCTCCACCTCGATACCCGCGGCGGTGATCTCGATGGCCCTGCTGAAGGGCTTCAAGGATTCCACCATCCAGGAAAACAACATCGTGCAGACGATCGCCTCGGCGGCCGGCACGCTGTCCTCGATCATCTTCGTGCTGCCGGGCATGATCATCATCGGCTGGTGGACCGGGTTCCCGTTCTGGCTGTCGTTCGCGATCTGCGCGCTGGGCGGGATCCTCGGCGTGATGTATTCGATCCCGCTGCGCCGCGCGCTGGTCACCGGCTCGGACCTGCCCTATCCGGAAGGCGTGGCCTGCGCCGAGGTGCTGAAGGTCGGCGCCGGTGACGACAGCACCGACACGCCCACCGAGGACAGCCGCTCGGGTCTGCTCGCCGTGCTGTGGGGGTCGATCGTCTCGGCGGTGTTCGCGGTGGTGGTGGCCACGCAGATCTTCGCCTCCGACGTGGTCAAGTATTTCAAGGTCAACGACCGCGGCGGCGTCACCGGCTTCGACTTCGGGCTGTCGTTCGCGCTGTTCGCGATCGGCCACCTGGTCGGCATCTCGGTCGGCATCGCCATGCTGGTCGGTGCGCTGATCGGCTGGGGCTGGGGCGTGCCGCACTACGCCGCATTGGCCGGCGGCACCGGCGCCATCGCCGATCTGGCCCAGGCCACCTGGAGCCACAAGGTGCGCTACGTGGGTGCCGGTGCCATCGCGGTGTCGGCGGTCTGGACCCTGGCCAAGCTGGTCAAGCCGGTGGCCAGCGGCCTGGCCGGCGCGATGGCCGCCAACCGCGTGCGCAAGGCCGGCCAGGCCGACACGCTGCCGCGCACCGAGCGCGACATGCCGATCGGTCTGGTCGGCCTGGTCACGCTGGCCTGCTTCGTCCCGATCGCCTGGCTGCTCGGCCATTTCGCCAATGTCAGCGGACTGGGCAATGCGGTGGCGATGCTGGCGATCGGCGGCGTGGCGTTCGTGGTGCTGATGGGCTTCTTCGTCTCCACCGTGTGCGGCTACATGGCCGGCCTGATCGGCTCGTCCAACAGCCCGCTGTCGGGCGTGGGCATCCTGGTGGTGATCTGCGCCTCGCTGCTGCTGGCGGCGTTCGTGCAGCCGCACCTGGCGCCGGATACCGGCAAGGCGCTGGTGGCGTTCTCGCTGTTCGTCACCGCGGTGGTGTTCACCGTGGCGGCGATCGCCAACAACAACCTGCAGGACCTCAAGACCGGTCAGCTGGTCGATGCCACGCCGTGGAAGCAGCAGGCGGCGCTGATCGTCGGCGTGATCGCCGGCGCGGCGGTGATCCCGCCGGTGCTGGACCTGGTGAACCAGGCCTACGGCTTCCTCGGTGCGCCGGGGGTGAACCCGGCCAACGCGCTGCCGGCGCCGCAGGCGGGGCTGATCTCCGCGCTGGCGCAGGGCGTGATCCAGGGCAACATCGACTGGAGCCTGATCTGGACGGGCGCGGGCATCGGCGCGGCGATCATCCTGATCGACGAGGTCCTGGCCCGGATCAGCCGCTTCCGCCTGCCGCCGCTGGCGGTGGGCCTGGGCATCTACCTGCCGACCGTCTCCACCCTGATGGTGGTGGTCGGTTCGGTGGTGGGCTGGGTCTACGACCGCCAGGCCGACAAGGGGCCGCGTACCGAGCCGGTGAAGCAGCTCGGCGTGCTGCTGGCTTCGGGCCTGATCGTGGGCGAGAGCATCATCGGCGTGGTGATTGCCGCGATCAAGGCGTTCGCCGAAAAGCTCGGGCTCAACAAGGACGCCCCGCTGGCGCTGGTCGGTGGGGGCTTCGCTGACTACGCCGTGTGGCTGGGCGGCGGTGCGTTCGCGATCACCGTGTTCGTGCTGTATCGCTGGGTGGCCCGGATGGGTCGGGCGGGGGCGTAACCCCCGGCTTGGCATCCGCGGTGCCGCTTCGCCACCGCGGGTGCCGTCTGGCGTCGTGACAACGAAGGGCGGGTGATCCCGCGATGTGGCGGTCCGCCTCGTCGTCATCCCGGCAGTTGCCGGGATCCCGCGTCTTCAAGTTCCCCGGCCGAAGCCACCGGCGAATCACCCCATCCAACCGACCCGCCACCATGCCCTCCAACGACCCTGGCAAGCTCGACCGCATCGTCGCCGAAGCCCGCCGTGCCGCCGAACAGCGCGGCCACGGCTACCGCGAGCGCGCGCTGAAGATGTACCCGTGGATCTGCGGCCGCTGCGCGCGCGAGTTCGACCGCAGCAACGTGCAGCAGCTCACCGTGCACCACCGCAACCACAACCACGACGACAACCCGCCGGACGGCAGCAACTGGGAGCTGCTGTGCCTGTACTGCCACGACAACGAGCACCAGCGTTATCTGGACTACGACGCCGGCACGCTCGACACCGGCGACACTCAGGCCCCCGCCACCGGCAACCCCTTCGCCGACCTCAAGGCGATGCTGGAACGCCGCAAGTAGGCCCCTCCCATGTAGGAGCGACTTCCGTCGCGATGCTCTTTGCCGTCGCATGTGCAGAGCGCATCGCCCGCCAGCGGGCTCCTGCAACAACGCCGCCCGCGTAGGAGCGCGCTCGCGCGCGATGCGCTTGCCCGTCGTGCGCCAGCCCCCAATCCCGGCCCACACGCACCGCCCCGCGTACAATCACGGTCCGCCCGCCGTCTGAAGCCGTGCCGATGTCCCCTGTAGCCGCCGCCCCCGTCGACGACGTGCTCGATGCCCTGTTCCTGCCGCTGGAAGAGGGCGTCCTGCGCCTGCCGGCGGATGCCCGCGTCCTGTTCCTGCGCGCCCGCGACGGCTTTCGCCTGCGCGAGATGGCCAAGTCCGGCTGGCGCTGCGAGCAGAGCTTCAAGCCGTTCGCCGAGGCCCTGGCGCGAAGCCGCCTGAGCGTGGACGCGCAGATCGACGACGCGCGCTTCGACCTGGTGCTGGTCCTGCCGCCGCGCCAGCGCGAGGAAGCCCGCGCGACCTTCGCCCGCGCCGTGCAGCTCGCGGCACCCGGCGGCGTGGTGCTGGCCTGCGTGCCGAACGCCGAGGGCGCCAAGTCCGCACAGGCCGACCTCGCCGCGCTGGCGAAGCCGGGCGGCCACCTCTCCAAGCACAAATGCCGCGTGTTCTGGACCGCGTCGCTGGACGGCACGCACGATGCCGAGTTGCTGGCTCAATGGCTGGAACTGGACACGCCGCGTCGCAACGCCGCTGGCTACTGGAGTCGCCCCGGCCTGTTCGCCTGGGATCGGGTGGACGCGGCCTCGGCCCTGCTGGCCGCGCATCTTCCGGCCGATCTCGCCGGTCACGTCGCCGATCTCGGGGTGGGCTACGGCTACCTCGCCGGCGAGGTGATCGCGCGCTGCCCGGGCGTCACCGCACTGGACGGTTTCGAGGCCGAGCAGCGCGCCCTGGTCTGCGCCCACCAGAACCTGGCCGAAGCGCAGGCGGGGGCAGGGCGCCATGTCGCCGTGACGCTGCACTGGCACGACGTCACCGCCGGCCTGCCGGGGCGCTACGACGCCATCGTCAGCAACCCGCCGTTCCACCAGGGCCGCGCCGACCAGCCGGAACTCGGCCGCGCCTTCATCGCCGCGGCGGCCCATGCATTGAAACCCGACGGCCAGCTCTGGCTGGTCGCCAACCGCCACCTGCCGTACGAGGCCACGCTCGCCACCCATTTCGCCGAGGTGCGTACGGTGGCCGACGAGGGCGGCTTCAAGGTCATCACCGCCCGCGGAGTGCGCGCATGAAACTGGTCAAGCTCATCGCCAACCTGGGCTACGGCAGCCGCAAGGACGTGCAGTGGATGTTCCGCGAGGGCCGCATTACCGACGCCGACGGCGAGGTGCTGTACGCCGACGACAAGGTGGAACACGCGCAGATCCGCGTCGACGGCGAACCGCTGGACCCGCCCGCCGGCATGGTGCTGATGCTGCACAAGCCGCTGGGCGTCACCTGCTCGCGCAAGGACGGCGGCCGCGTCGTCTACGACCTGCTGCCGCCGCGCTACCGCGTGCGCGATCCAGCGCTGTCCACCGTCGGCCGCCTTGACCGCGACACCAGCGGCCTGCTGCTGATCACCGACGACGGCGCCCTGCTGCACCGGATCATTTCGCCCAAGTCGCACGTGCCCAAGGTCTACGAGGCCACCCTCGCCAACGACCTGCGCGGCGATGAAGCCACCGCCTTCGCCAGCGGCACCCTGCTGCTGGAGTCGGAAACCACCCCGCTGCTGCCCGCCGAGCTGGCCGTGCTGGAACCCCGCAAGGCCCGTCTCACCCTGCACGAAGGCCGCTACCACCAGGTGCGCCGCATGTTCGCCGCCGTGGGCAACCACGTGGAGGCGCTGCACCGGGTCTCGGTGGGCGGGCTGGGCCTGGGCGAGCTGCCGGCGGGGGCGTGGCGGATGCTCGGAGAGGCGGACGTGGCGTCGATATTCGGCGGTGGATGACGGCGACCACAGGCGGCGATCGACCCGTCGCGATGCCGGGATAGGCAGCGGGTTTTGACGGATGGGTCAGGCTCAACGTCCCTCCGCTTTTGAGTCGCGGGACGATTTAGGGTTCGAGATCACTTTGACCCACCTCCAGCCTTTCCCAGCCCTCGCGCCCCAACCTGCGCAGGGTGTCGATGTTGCGGCGGAAGATCTCGTCGGGGTCGGTCATGGCCTCGGCGGCGCGTTCCACGCTGGCTTCGCGCAGCAGGTGCAGGGTGGGGAAGGGCGAGCGGTTGGTGGCGTTCTCGACATCGTCGGGAGCGGTGTCGGCAAACTGGTACTGCGGGTGGAAGCTGGCCACCTGCAGCACGCCGTCCAGCTTGAGCGTTTCCACCGCGGCGTCGGCCACGTCGAGGAAGTCGTTGTAGTCGAGGAAGTCGCCCAGCACGTGCGGGTGGATCAGCAAGGTGGTTTCGCATTCGGCGGCGTCGGCCGCGGCCAGGCTCTGCAGTTCGCCGCAGAGGTCGTCGAGCAGCGTGTCGGTGTCGCGCGCGTGGCTCACCGCGTAGCGGATGCGGCCCTGGACGAACGGCGCGCGCGCGAACGGGCACAGGTTCAGCCCGACCACGGCCCGTTCCACCCAGCGCTTGGTCGCGTCGACATACGGCGCGTCTTCCTGGGTGAGGCCGGCGGTGATGAAAGCGGACGGATCGGACATGGGCTGGCCCTCGATGTGGCGCGCAACTATATCGGACGAGGGGGCGCGATCCGGTCGATCGGCGCCATGCGTATGCGGACACGCGTTCGTGACGGACCACCGGCCTCCTCGAGGCTCATCCATTCGTCGAAGATCCGCGTATCGGCATCGTCACAAACGCTTGACGCGCCGGATTTCGTGGTACACAGGCCGACGCGGTGCTCAAGCGGCCGGATGACGGGTCGTTACAGGGGAAACGGATCGACCGGCAACCCGGGGCAAGCAGGCCGAATCGAGTCGGCCATGACCTGGCCGCCCACCGCAGTGGGCCGGGGGGGCGGTTTTGGCCGGAAACTGCGGTCGCTGGAGGATCCTCGGGAAGGGTTGCGATCGGACCGCTTCGACGTTCTGGCAAAGGCTCGTCTCACCGATGCCTCGGCCGCGAAAAGGGGGACGGAATGGAGGAGGAAGCGGAGCAGGGGCACGTCCGTGAGCAGCGGCGACTCGAGATTCTGCGCTCCTATGACGTGATCGATACGCCGCCCGAACCGGTGTTCGAGCGGCTGATCGAACTGGTCACGCGCCTGCTCGACGTACCGATCGCGGCGATCAGCCTGATCGATCGGGACCGGCAGTGGTTCAAGGCGCAGCGCGGGCTGCCCGTGCCGGAGACGTCGCGGGACATCGCATTCTGCGCGCATGCGATCCACGGCGAGGACCTCTTCCTGGTCAGCGATACCCATGCCGACCCTCGATTCGTCGACAACCCGCTGGTGACCGGCGAGCCGGGCCTGCGGTTCTACGCCGGCGCGCCGCTGCGCGATCGCGACGGCGTGGCGCTCGGCACGCTGTGCATCATGGACCGCACGCCGCGCGAGCTGGTCGAGAACGACCGGGAAACCCTGCGCGTACTGGCCCAGCAGGTGATGGCGCAGCTGGACCTGCGTCGGCAGTACCGGCTGCTCGCCGCGAGTTCGCGCGAGTCCCGCTCGT
>JAGWVM010000103.1 GCA_018970895.1 Lysobacteraceae bacterium
CGCTCGGCCAGCGCGGTGACCGCCACCACCACCGATTCGGCCAGCGCCGCCAGCCTGCGCGCGGTGGATACCGCGTCGGCACGGCCGTCGCTGAAGGCCAGGCCAAGCCGGAACGCCACGCTGGCCTTGAACTCGTTGATGCGGTCAAGCTCGGCCTCCGCCTCGCGCTCGTCGAGCGTGGCCAGCACGCGGGCGATCTCCGCGCTGATGTCCGCGCGCTTGAGCGGCAGCTGGTCGATCCGCGGATCGAGCACGTCGTCGAGCAGCAGCGGCTGTGCGATGACCCGCTCGGCGAGAAAGGCCCGGTCGGCGAACAGCCGCGCCAGCCGGCGCCGCGCGGCCGGCTGCTCTTCCAGCAGGGCGAGATACGACGAGCGCCGTGCCACCGCCTGCACCAGCTGCACCAGCCGCAGCAGGCAGGCCACCGGGGCGGCGGTCTGGCGGGCGGCGATCAGCAGTTGCGGCATCACGCGGTCGAGACGCTCGCGCGATCCGGGCGACATCGCGCGCACGTTCGAGCCCTGCGGCAGCTTCACCAGCGCCTCGGCCGCCGTATCGCCGGGCACGAAGCCGGAGGCCTCCATCGCCACGGGCTCCAGCGTGCCGGCACAGGCCTGGTTCCACAGCGCGGTGTCGGCGACCGGCGCGCTGGCGGTGCGGCCGCCCTGCGGCATCAGCACGGCGGCAAATTCCTCGCTGACCAGGGCACGATGCCCGGCCAGCTCCGCGGCCAGCGCCGGCCAGCCCTCGTGGCCCAGTCCGCGTGCGATCCGCTCGCGACTGAGTGCGTCCTCGGGGATGTCGTGGGTCTGCGCGTCGCGCAGCATCTGCACCCGGTTCTCCACCCGGCGCAGGCACAGGTAGGCCTCGCGCAGCGCGCGGGCGCGCACCGCCGGGATGTGCCCGCGCGCCTCGCAGGCGGTGAGCGCCGGCAGCAGGCCGCGCACCCGCAGGGTCGGCTCGCGGCCGCCGCGGATCAGCTGGGTGAGCTGCACGATGAACTCGATCTCGCGGATGCCCCCCGGACCGAGCTTGAGGTTGTCGGCCAGGTCCTTGCGGGCGACTTCCGCATCGATCAGCGCCTTCATCTCGCGCAGGCCGGCGAAGGCGGTGTAGTCGAGGTACTTGCGGTAGACGAACGGGCGCAGCAGCTCCTGCAGCTGCTTGCCGGCGGCGCGGTCGCCGGCCACCGGGCGCGCCTTGATCCAGGCATAGCGCTCCCAGTCGCGGCCCTCGCTCTGGTAGTACTGCTCCATCGCCGCGAACGGCAAGGCGAGCCGTCCCGCGGTGCCGAACGGACGCAGACGCAGGTCGACCCGGGCGCAGATGCCGTCCACCGTCGGCTCGTTCAGCAGCCGCACCAGCTGGCGCACCAGCCGCACGAAGTACTCGCTGTTGTCCAGGCCCCGCGCCCCGTCGCTCTGGCCGCCCTGCGGGTAGGCCATCACCAGGTCGATGTCCGAGGAGAAGTTCAGCTCGCCGCCGCCGAGCTTGCCGAAACCCACCACCACCAGCCGCTGCAGGCTGCCGTCGGCGGCGCGCGGCTGGCCGTAGCGGCCGGCCAGCATCTGCTCGGACCAGGCCAGTGCGCGGTCGAGCAGCACCTCGTACAGCACGCTGGTATCGGCCAGCGTGGCCGGCACGTCGTCCAGGTCATTGACGTCGCGGAACACCAGCCGCAGCGACTCGGCCCGGCGGAAGCGCCGCAGCAGGGACAACGTCTCGCCCTCGTCGACCGGCAGGCGCAGGGTGTCGGCCCGTGCGGCGGCATCGCTGGATGAACGCAGCCGCTCCAGTCCCGCCGGGGAGAGCAACTGCGGCTGGCTGCGCCAGACCTCGAATGCAAAGTCGCTGGCCAACAGGGTGCGACGGATGCGCTCGGCCACGCCGGCGTCGTCCTGCACGGCCACGCCGGCGGCGCGGCAGGTAGCGACCAGCTGGGCGTAGCGATCGTCGATGAGGGCCTGCAGGGCAGCCGATTCGGGGACAGTCATGCCGGCATTGTGCCGCAGCCGCGCGGCGGACCGCGGTCGCAGGTCGAGCCATGCCGGCGGTTCATCTGCGCGGGATTACAGTCGCGCGTCCAGATCGTGACATTTTGCGGACTGCCATGGCTCCCACCCCCGACCGACAGGACCGACCCGTGCCCATCTGGCTCAAGGCCGTGGCGCTGGGTGTGCTGGTGCTGGCCTTCACCCTGCTGACCGGCGCCATCGACGGCGGCGTCGGCGTGTTGCCGGGACGGCTGTTCGACCAGCCGGTCTACGTGCTGGCCAATGCGCTGCCGGGCCTGCTGCTGGCCGTCATCCTGCTGGCACTGACCCGTCGCGCGCTGCTCTCCTTCGGACTGGCGCTCGCTGCCGAGGGGCTGGTGTATGCGGTGAACGGCCTGAAGGTCGCCAATCTCGGCACGCCGCTGATTCCGGCCGACTTCCACATGCTCGGGCAGCTCGACAAGGGGGGGCTGCACATCCTGGGCGCGTATCTGCCGCACAGTCCGTGGCCTTACCTGGCGGCGCTCGCCGCGATCGCGCTGGTGGGCGCGCTGTGGCGGATGGAACGCCCGCTGCTGGCCCGGCGACCGCGTTCGACCCGGCTGTCGGCCGGCGTCATCGGCTTCGTCCTGCTCGGCACGCTGCTGGCTGGCACACCGGCCTGGGCCCGGCTCTACAACGGCCGGATGCTGTGGCTGGAGCCGTGGTCGGCCAGCTCCACCGCCACCCACTCGGGCCTGCTCAGCGCGCTGATGATCTATCACCTGCAGTACGGCAAGCACGACCGCAAGCCCGACCCCGCCGGCGCGCGCGAGCTGATCGCGCGCAACGGCGACGCGCTGCGCCAGGCGATGCAGGCGCCCCCAGCCGACGGCGCGCAGCCGGACATCGTGGTGGTGCAGAGCGAATCGTTCTTCGATCCGCGCATCCTCAACGGTTACCAGCACGCCAACCTGACGCCCAACCTCGACCGACTGGCCCGGCACGGCATCAGCGGGGCGCTGCACGTGCCGACCTTCGGCGGCGGCACCATCCGTACCGAGTTCGAGATGCTGACCGGGCTGTCGCTGCGCTACTTCCGCCACCTGCAGTTCCCGTACCTGCAGCTCAACGCCAAGGTGGTGCCCAGCCTGGTGCGCACGCTGCGCGCGCACGGCTACGAGACGGTGGCGATCCACGGCAACGATCCGTCGTTCTGGAACCGCATCAGCGCGTTCAAGGCGATCGGTTTCGACCGCTTCATCTCGCAGGCGGACTTCCCGGCAAGCGCCACCAACGACGGCCAGTACATGGCCGATCGCGGGATGACCGACGAGATCCTGGCCCAGCTCAGGGACAGCGGTCCGCCGCAGTTCCTGTTCGCGATCAGCATCGAGGCGCATGGCCCCTACGACACGGTGCCGGCCGATCCGGCGGCGCGCGACGCAATCCCGGTGCCCGCCGGGATTACCGGCAAGGATCGGCTCGAACTGCAGAACTACCTCTACCACATCGGCCACGCCGACCAGGAGCTGGGTCGGCTCGCCGCGGCGCTGGCCAGGCGTGACCGGCCGACCCTGCTGCTGTTCTACGGCGACCACCTGCCCGCGCTCGGCGGCGTGTTCCAGACCGCCGGCTTCGTGGACGGCGGCGACATGCTGGGCGAACCCGGCACCTGGCTGCTGGTCGATCCGCGCCGGGCCATGACGCAGCAGCACGTGGACACCGCGTCGTGGATGCTGCCCGGCCGGCTGCTGCAGGCCGCCGGCATCCATGATCCCTACTTCGCGCTGACCCAGGTCGCGGGGCCGCAGCTGGCATCGCTCACCCGCGCGCCCGATGCGCCACCGCCACCCGAGGATGCCCGGGTCCGGCAGACCGACCGCGAGATGTCCGATGTCGCCCTGCTGCGACTGGACGGCAGGCTCGATGCGCTGTGGCCCGGCGAGAGGCTCACCGGCTCCACGGCCGCCGATGCGCCGGCACCGCGCCCGGACACGCACGGCGTCGGTGCCGCCCAGTAAACCCGGTCTCCCGGCCGTCAAGACGACCGGGAAACTGGAATCTCAGAATCGCCAGACCACCCCGCCGCGGACGGCGCCATCCACACTGCGACGGCCGAGCAGGCCGTCGTAGGCGAATGTGAGCGTGGTCGTGCGCGACAGCGGCAGGGCGAGATCCGCGTCCAGAACCATCGCGTCGCGTGCCATCGGCACGCCATCGACGACGAAGCTCGCGCTGCCGCCGAACGCCATCGTCGCGTCCGGCCGCATGGCGCCGAAGCCGTGGCGCCAGCCCAGCTGCACGTGCGCGTCGAGCACGCTGTGGCGGAAAGCGAATCGGGTGCCCGCACGCGCCCCCAGCGTACCGTAGGCCACCACGTCGTCCTGCCCCTGTACGGCGAGCGCGGACGCGCCGCCGCGCTCGGCGAAGGCGGGGCTGGCGAGGCGCACGTATGCCGCGCGGGCGAACGGCTCCAGCGCCACGCCGTGCCACGAGACCCGGCGACCCACTTCGGCGAACGCCTGAGAGGTGGTCGCGCGACCGTGCGCGAACAGGCGCTCGGCTAGACCGCTGAAGGCGACGGTGCGAGCCGCGTCGAAGCGGTGCCAGCTGAAGGCGAGACCGCCGCGCAGGCGCCAGTCGCCGCGCTGCTGCCCCGCGTAGAAGCCCAGGTGCGTATCGTCGCTGCGATCGGTGCCCGCGCGGGCGGACACGCTCAGCGAGGTGCGGGTGTAGCCCGTCATCACGCCGATGCGCGACGCTTCGCCCACCGGCAGGTCGCCACCGAGCATCGCGCCGCCCAGCGAGCGGGCCGCAGCGGCCGCGTTGCCGTCGCTGGCCCGATGCCCCCAAGCGCCGAGCACCTGGCCCCACGCGGTGAAGCCGTGGCGATCGGGTGTCCCGGTCGCGGGACCGGCGGTCAGGTCATCGCCGCTGGCCTGCACCAGCCGCCCATCGGCCGCGTCGCGGATGAAGCGGCTGTCGTCCAGCAGGGTGCCGCGCAGGCTGGGATGGATGTCGCCGGACAGTGCATCGCCGGCGCCGCGGATCGACGCGTCGGTCGGCAGGTTGGTGACCGCGGTGAACACCGGATTGCCGACGGCCAGCGTCTGCACGCCACCAAGCACCGCGTGCTGGTTGGCGGTGCCGTCGATGGCGGCCAGGCTGCGCTGCTGCAGCACGTTGAGGTAGACGTGGCCCGCGTCGTAGGCGGTCGCCACGCCGAGCACCGCGCTCACCGCGCCGCTGCCGGCAAGGGTGTACTGGCCCTGCACGCCCTGGTCCGCGCTGAGCACGGTGTAGCGCGCGCCCACCTGATAGAAGCGACCCGGCGCCGACGGAGCGGCGGCCAGCTGGGCACCGTCGTCGAGCGTGGCGGCTCCGGTCACGGCGATCCCCGCCGCCGACGCCGGCTGGCCGGCCAGCGGCTGCAGCCACAGCGTGGCACCGGCTGCCTGCCGGTAATCGCCCGCACCGACGAAACCCTGACCGTCCGGCGCGATGCGGCCGGCGGTCACCACCATGTCCGCACCGATGCGGCCCTGCCCGGCCACCGCGCCGCTGCTTGCCAGTCCGCCGCCGATGTCGCCGGCGTCCACGAGCATGCCCTCGTTCACCACCAGGCCGCCGATCCGCCCCTGGTTGTCCAGCACGCCGAGATTGAGCACGTTGCCGGCCAGTGAACCGGTGAGATCCAGCTCGCCATGCGCGGCCACGCCGGTGGCGCCGGTGTAGGTGTTGTCTCCGCTCAGCCGCTGGCGCCCGGAGGAAACCACCAGGCCGCCGCCGGCTCCGCCGCCGAGTCCGCCATCGACCAGACGTCCGGCGAAGTCGCCCGAGGCATGGGTCAGCGTCAGCAGGTTGCCGCCCAGCATCACCGTGCCGCTACCCGACAGCGAGGCCAGTTCGGTGGCCTGGGATGCGCGGGAGAGGTCGAGCGCGCCGTCCACCTGCGCGCCGGAGGAGCGCGCGATGCTGCCCGGTCCGGCCAGGCCCAGCCAGCCGCCGCGCTCGACTACCGTCGCGCCGGTGTAGGTGTTGCTGCCGCTAAGGTTGGCCACGCCGCCACCGGCCACGGTGAACGCACCGCTGCCGGAAATGATACCGGCCAGCCCCAGCGGGCCCATCGCGGCGGTCGCCGTGAACGCCGCGGTGATCGCGGCATCGGTCACGTAGAACGGGGTGTAGCCGGTCGACTGGTTGGCCAGGTCGTACATCACCGCGTTGTGCATGAAGAAGCTGATGCCGTAGATCGCGCTGCTCGGGAAGCCGCCGTAGGGTCCCAGCGTGACCACGTTGCTGTAGTCGCCACTGGCGTCGTTGCCGGTGGTGATCGAGGCCGGCAGCGCACCGGGCGCGAGTCCGGTGACGGTGAGCTTGACGCCCGGGTTCTCGTCGCCGTAGGGGTTGAGGTGTCCGGCCGCGGTCTCGCCGTCGACCAGGCCCACGCCGTTGTCGATCAGCAGGATGTTCGGCGTGCCGGTGTCGAACAGCGTCGGCAGTACCGCGCTGGAGGTGTGCGTGCCGTCGCTCAGCGCGTACACGAACTGGGTGTCGAACTGCGCGGCCGATGGTGCACCGGACAGCGCGAATCGACCCTGCGCGCCGCCGGTCCACGGCACTACGCTGAGGAACTGGGCCCGCAGCGCCGGCGTCAGTCCGAGGATCAGGCAGCCCTGGCCGCATGTACCCGGGGCGCCGACGACGCCGTTCGCCTCGACGATGTAGCCGCTCTGGGTGAGCATGCCCGGCACGCCGTTGCCGAAGTCGCCGGCGCCGAAGGTGCCGTAGAACGCGCCCTCCTCGGGCGCCTTGCCGTCGGCGAGGTTCTGCTGGAACGCGGTGTCGATCTTCAGCGTGACGTTGCCGATGCTGCCGACCGGGTCGCCGGTGGCGGTGGCGCTGACCCAGGCGTAGTTGACCGCCACCGGCGCACCGGCGGCCGTGACGAAGTTGCCCACCCGCGCGCCGGAGCTGCTGTCGTAGAACTGCATGCTCGACACGGTCGTGGACGACTGCAGGTAACCGTAGGTGCCGTCACCGTAGAGGTAGAACTGCAACGGCCCGACGCTGGCGCCCGGCTCGTTCGGGAACCAGTCCGGCGACTGGCCCTGCAGCGCGCCCAGGCCCACGTCGATGTTGAACGAGTCCGAGCCGGTGTCGAACAGGTACTCCTTCGGCGTGGCGCCGTTGACGCCGACGTTGATGCCCAGACGGAAGCCGTACTGGCCGTTGCCGTAATTCTCCTTGATCACGTCCAGCGGCACGCTGGTGGTCTGCGCCCATGCATGGGACGCGTACGCGCAGGCCAGCGCGATGGCCAATGGCCGGTATGCGAACTTGCTCACCCCTGTCTCCCCGGTCTGTCTCTGGATGGTCCGGGCGCACGGCGAGGATGCCGGCGCCGGGGCCGGCCGACCCTGCGGCCGCCGACCCTTCGATGACAGGACGCGCGAACGGGGAAAAACGGAAACGGGGCGTCAGAATGCCACGCCGCCGCTGAGGCGAAGGCGCCGCCCGGTGCGCAGCGGGACGAAGGTCTCGTTGAAGTCGGCGTCGTAGAGACGCCGCCCGAGCAGGTTGGTTGCACCCAGCGCGACGTGCCAGCGCGGCGTTCGATACGACAGGGCCAGGTCGAGCTCGACCTGACCGGGCACCCGGCAGGTGCGGGTGAAATCCAGGCTCTGCCCCAGCGACTGGCTGCGCGCACGCAGGCCGCCGGCCAAGCCCCATCCGGACAGGTGCCCGCCCTGGAAGCGGTAGTCCAGCCACGCATCGAGTCGCTGTCGCGGCGCCCCCGTCGCCGGCGTGCCGTCGCGGTTGGCGATGCGTGCGCGGGTGTAGCTCACGCTCGCGTCCAGCCCGGGTGCCAACCGTCCCACCAGTTCCAGCTCGGCGCCGCGATTGGTCTGGCCCGGGCCCAGCGTGGCGAAGCCGGGCTGCTGCGCGGACACCAGCAGATAGCTGTGGTCGAGGCGGATGCGATAGGTGGCGAGGGTCAGCCGCGCGCGCTGGTCGAACAGCGCGAACTTCGCCCCCGCCTCGACCTGGCGGGACAGTGCGGGCGGCAGCAGGCGACCGTCGTTGCCGAGATAGGAAAGCGCCTGGAACCCGCTGGCCACGCTTGCGTAGAGGGTGCTGCCGGGAGTCGGCTTGAAGGCTACGCCGAGGTCCGGCACCCAGCGCGCGCGATGCAGCCGCAGCGGCCGGCCCTGCGGGTCGCTGGCGATCACCTCGTAGGCCGAGCGCCGCGCGGTGGCGACCAGATCCCAGCGCTCGCCGATCGACCACTGGTCCTGCACGAACAGGCCGCTGTCCGACTGCCACGGAGAGCCGGGCTGCGGCAGGTCGTCGGCGGCGGACAGGATGGACGCCGCCGGGGGCAGTGTGGCCGTGCCGGACAGGCTGAAGAAGGCGTCGCCATACAGCCCGATGCGGTCCTCGACGTGGCCGACGCGGGCGCGGGCGTAGTCGAGCCCCAGCGTCACCGTGTGCTCGCTGGCCGCGGTATCGAAGACGCCGACCAGATCGTTCTGCAACGAGCCGTAGGCGTCCGCGTAGCGGTACTGCTGGGCGATCGCCAGCACGCGTCCGTCCGGCTGGGGATCGCCCAGCGTCCAGGCCGACGAGGCATTATGTTGCTCGACGTACTGGCCCCGGCTGCGCCAGGTCCAGCGGCTGCCGAGCTGGTGGTCGAGCAGGTAGTACGCGCGGCTGGTGCGGTAGCTCGCGTAGTCACCGGGGTTGCCGGGCAGCCGGCCGAACGCCGAAGCCTGCCCCACGCTCCCGCCCAGCAGCACGACGTGGTCCGGCGTGGGCAGGCGATTGGTGATGCGCTGGAGGCCGGCCACCAGCCGGGTCCGTGGGTTCTGCCAGGCGATCGACGGCGCGAGGTAACCGTTGCGCTGGTTGCGGTAACCCTGCGCCGAGTGATCGGCATAGGCTCCGCGGGCGACCAGCCGGTAGGCCAGCCCCGGATGGCCCGCCAGCGGTCCGGTGAGATCGACGCCGACGCTGGCGCGGCCGTTGTCGTCCAGCGTGTACCGCAGTTCCCGGCGCGTCCGCGCCTGCGGCTGTTTCAGCGTGACATTGAGCAGACCGCCGAAGGTGTTCCCGGTGCTGTCGCCGAGGATCGACTGCGGGCCCTTGAACACCTCCACCCGATCCAGCCCGATCAACGGCGGGAAATCCCCCGAGCCGGCGATGCTGCTGGGCATGCCGTCGATCAGGCCGTTGCCGGTATCGAAACCGCGGATGCGGAAGGAAGGGAGGCCACCGGCGCCGGCGATCGCCTGCACGCCGGCGACATCGCGCACCACGTCGGCCACGTCCTGGGCCTGCTGGGCGTCCATCAGGTCGCGGGTGACCACGCTGACCGACTGCGGCACGTCGACCAGCGCGGCATCGTCGCGCGCCGCCGTGCTGGTCAGCACCGCGAGGAATCCGCGGTCGCGTGCCACCATCGCGTCGGCCTCCACCGGCGCCAGCTCGCGCATCGGCAGCTTCGCGGCACGGGGCGACGGGCGCCCGGGTGGCGGCGTCACCGCCACCGTGGCGGAGCCGGTGAACGCGTAACGCAGGCCGGTCCCGCGCAGCAGGGCCGCAAGGGCCGCGCGCGGCGCGAGACAGCCGGCGACACCGGACGATCGCACCCGCGCCACCGCGGCACCGTCGGTGAGCACCTGCACGTCGGCCTGGCGACCGAAGGCGATCAGGGCGGTGGCCAGCGGCTGCGCGGGCACGTCGAAAGGGCGGCAGGCGGCCATCGGCGCGGCCAGGACGACCCGCGGCATGCCGATCAGCAGGCTGGCCGAGAGCCAGCAAACCCACTCCCTGCGCATGGCAACCGCACCCTCCCAGCCAAAGCGGGGAGTGTGGCATGGGGCCGCGGACCGCGGCGACGGATCAGCGCGGCGGCGGTGCGCCGGCCGATTCCAGCACGGTGGCTCCGGCGCCCGCGCGCACGCGCACCGGCAGCACCTGCGGCAGCGTGCGCAGCCATTCGTCAATCGCATCCGTGCGTACCGACCCGGTGAAGGTGAGCGCGGCCAGACGGGCATCACCGACACGCAGCGGGTCGGCCCGGTAGCGGTTGATGTTCGCCACTACCACCGGCAGCGGCTCGTTGTCGAAATCCAGCCGGCCGTCGCGCCAGCCGGCGACCCGGGCCGGATCGATCGACAGCACCTGCATCGCCGGGTGCGCAGGATCGAAGCGGATGGCCTGGCCCGCGCCCGCCTCCAGGCTGCCGCCGCGGCCATCGCCGACGCGCACGCGCCCCTCGGCGACCGCGACGGTGACCCGGTCGCCGGTGCGGCGGACGTCGAACGCGGTGCCGATGTCCCGGATCGTCACCGCGCCGGCCTGCACCACGAACGGTCGCCGTGCATCGTGGACGACGCGGAAGAAGGCCTCGCCGCGATCCAGCTCCACCGAGCGCCCGGCGCGGCCGACGCGGGCGCGCAGCGTGGTGGCTGCGCCAACGTCCACCTGCGAACCGTCGGCCAGCCGGATCGCCTGCCGGCCACCGACGCCACTGGCGTAGCGCTGCATGGGACCGGGCGCGCCGGTGCGGGCCAGATAGGCCAGGCCCAGCGCCAGCAACACGGCGGCGGCCGCGGTGACCGCCGCTGGTATCCGCCAACGCGGGCCCACCCGCGCCGGAACGAACTCCGCGACCAGCCGGTCGCGGGTCACCGCGCCGGCCGAGGCAAGCCGCTCGGCCAGAGCGGCGACCTGCTCGAAAGCGTCCAGATGCACCGGGTCGCGCTCGACCCAGTCCAGCCACTGCCCGGTAGTGCGCTCGCTGGCGTCGTCGGCGCGCAGGCGCAGCCACCAGTCGGCGGCGACGTGAAGGATCGGTTCGGGGACGGGGCGGGTCATCGGGAGTTCTCCGGTTCGTCCAGCCGCGCGCGGCAATGCGCGAGGGCCCGGCTGACGTGGTAGCGCACCATGCGCTCGGTGAGGCGCATCTCGTGCGCGATCGCCGCGATCTCGCGGCCGTCGATCAGGTGCGCGACGAAGGCGTGGGCCGTCTTCGCCGGCAGGTCGCGCAGGGCGGCAGCCACCCGGTGCAGCTGGTCTTCGGCATCGACACGGCGCTCGGGCAGCGGGCCGAGGTGCCATTCCGCGGGCTCGGGCTCGACTGGCGGACCGGTCCGCACCCGCCGCTGGCGCAGCCGGTCTACCGCGAGGTTGGTGGCGATGCGGAAGAGATAGGCCCGCAGCGAGTCGATCGTCTCCGGACGTTCCAGCGTCACCAGCCGCACGTAGGCCTCCTGCGCCACCTCCTGCGCGTCGGCCAGCGAATCGAGCCGGCTGCGCAGGAAAGCCACCAGCGCGCGGTTGTGCTCGCGGAACAGCTCCGCCACCCGCAGCGCGTGGGCCGGGTCGGGAGACGAGGGCACGGGGGCGCGATCGGGATCTGGCGCAGGCATGGACGGCGTCCGTGGTCCGCCACGGGCGGACGGCGACGCGTCGATGGTAGCCCGCATCGGTCGCGGCGGCGCGGCGTCCGGCGCCGGACCGCCGTTCATCGGCACGGTGTTTTCCCTGGGCATGCGTGGAACATCCACGTGGTATCTACTTGGAGGACGTACGGGCCGGTCCGATCGGAAATGCACGGGCGCAAAATAAAGACCCCGCCTCGCGGCGGGGTCTTTGGGGTACGACCCGGACGAAGGGACTTAGAAGTCCATGCCGCCCATGCCGCCCATGCCGCCGGCAGGGCCGTGGGCGTGGGCTTCTTCCTTCTTCGGCACTTCGGTCACGGCCGCTTCGGTCGTGATGATCGAGCCGGCCACCGAGGCGGCGAACTGCAGCGCCGAACGGGTCACCTTGGTCGGATCCAGGATGCCGAAGGCGATCATGTCGCCGAACTCGCCAGTGGCGGCGTTGTAGCCGAAGTTGCCCTGGCCTTCCTTCACCTTGTTGAGCACCACGCTCGGCTCTTCGCCGGCGTTGGCCACGATGGCGCGCAGCGGCGCCTCGAGCGCGCGACGGGTGATCGCGATGCCCAGGTCCTGGTCGGCGTTGGCGCCCTTCAGGCCCTCGACCGCCTTCAGCGAGCGGATCAGCGCCACGCCGCCGCCCGGCACCACGCCCTCTTCCACCGCCGCACGGGTCGCGTGCAGGGCGTCTTCGACGCGGGCCTTCTTCTCCTTCATCTCGACCTCGGTGGCGGCACCGACCTTGATGACGGCCACGCCGCCGGCCAGCTTCGCCACACGCTCCTGCAGCTTCTCGCGGTCGTAGTCGGAGGAGGTCTCCTCGATCTGCGCCTTGATCTGCGCGATGCGGGCCTGGATCTTGTCGGCCTCACCGGCGCCGTCGATGATGGTCGAGTTCTCCTTGGTGATCACGACCTTCTTGGCGCGGCCGAGGTCGGCGATGGTCGCCTTCTCGAGCGACAGGCCGACTTCCTCGGAGATCACCTGGCCGTTGGTCAGGATCGCCATGTCTTCCAGCATCGCCTTGCGACGGTCGCCGAAGCCCGGCGCCTTCACGGCGGCCACCTTCACGATGCCGCGGATGGTGTTGACCACCAGGGTCGCCAGCGCCTCGCCTTCGACTTCCTCGGCGACGATCAGCAGCGGCTTGCCGGCCTTGGCCACGCCCTCGAGGATCGGCAGCAACTCGCGAACGTTGGAGACCTTCTTGTCGTGCAGCAGGATGAACGGGTCATCCAGCTCGACCTGCTGGCTCTGCTGGTTGTTGATGAAGTACGGCGACAGGTAGCCGCGGTCGAACTGCATGCCCTCGACCACGTCCAGCTCGTTCTCCAGGCCCGAGCCTTCCTCGACGGTGATCACGCC
>JAGWVM010000104.1 GCA_018970895.1 Lysobacteraceae bacterium
ACCAGGATCACGATGATCCAGATCGTCCGCGGCTCAATCGCGTCTAACGGGCCGATCGCACGGTCGGGTATCAGCGGCAGCACCATCAGGGTAGCCGCCGCCAGCACCAGCAGGTTGTTGAGCTCGGCCGCGGTCAGCACGCCACTGACAAAGCGGTGCAAGCGCTCGCGCGAGGCCAGCAGGCCGGTGATCGCCACGCCGGCGGCCGCGGCAAGCGCCGCGTGCGTCACCGCCATGCCGCCCAGCGCAAGGCAGGCGATCAGGGCCGTTTCGGTGGTTAGACCGGGGTCCTCGCTGCGCTCGCGCGCATAGGCCACGGCCAAGAGCGCAGTCAGCGCGAGCAGCGCCGCCACCAGCAGGCGTGGATCCACGCTGGCGCAGATCGCGCCGAGCACGCCGACCACGGCAAACGTGCGGATCCCGGCCACTGCCCGCTGCGCGCCACTGCCTTTGCGGCGCTCGCGCTCGGCACCCATCAGCAGCCCGATGCCGAGGGCCACCGCCAGGCCGGCCCAGCCGTTCATCACCGTCGGCACGAGCCGGCACCGGGCGCGCGGCGGTCCGCGCGGAAGGGCATCGCAGTCGACACGCGAGGGGCTCCGGAGCGTCCGGGGACGATGCCGCCAATCATGCCCCAGGCGGACCCGGCGCGGGGATCAGCGACGGCGGCCCCACGCCAGCCAGCGAAGCACCAGCGCCAGCAGCAGCACCGCGACACAGGCGCCGTACCCGTAGAGCGCGGGCAGCACCTGCTGCCAGATCGCCCCGCTGGCCCGGCCGAACTGATCGACACGGGGCAGTTCCACCGTCTCGTAGCCGAGGACTGCCGCACCGACGGTTGCTGCCGCAGCCGCCAGCAGCGCGGCGACATCGAACAGGCGCCGTCCCGGCGTGCGGGGCAGGTTCTTGGGATAGGCGGAATAGGCCCAGCCGAGCACGGCGAGCCAGGGGGCGAGCAGGAGCAGGGCGAGATAGCGCATGTCGCAGACTCAGTCCTGCGCGGCCAGCTGGTCGAGTGCCTGGCGCAACCGCGCCAGGGCCGGGTCCATGGCGCCCTCTTCGGCGCCCGGCTGCAACCGGGCGATCGCGACGCCGTCCAGCTCCAGCATCGTCCCGGCGGGAGTGGACTGCACGACCGCCGCGGCAGCGCCCAGCGAGCGCAGGCGCTTCTGGATCTGGCCAGCCGCCTTAGGATCGTCGAACGGCTGCGACAGCAGCAGCTCCTCGCCGTCGCCGGCGAACAGGCGGAAGCGGAAGCGGCCGTCCGCGTCGCGGAAGCTGGCAAAGCGCGGCGGCTTGTCCGCCTTCGGCACGGCGGCCGTGGGCGCAGGCGTGCCGAGCGCCACGGCGGCGCCCGAGCGCAGGCCGATCGCATCGCGCAGCTCGGCCACCAGCGGCTTCGCGACCGCACGCGCCTTGCGCGCCCCCTCCTGAAGCACCGCCTCGATCTGCGCGGGCCGGGCCATCAGCTCGTCGTAGCGCGCACGCATCGGCGCCACGTCCGCCTCGATCCGCTCGAACAGCACCTGCTTGGCCTCGCCCCAGCCGATGCCGTCCACCAGCGCGGTGCGGAAGGCCTGGCTCTCCGCCTCGCTGGCGAAGGCACGGAACAGGGTGAACAGCGCCGAGCTGTCCGGATCCTTCGGCTCGCCGGGCAGGCGCGAGTCGGTGACGACGCGCAGGATCGCCTCGCGCATGCCCTTCGCCCCGGCGGCGAACAGCGGAATGGTGTTGTCGTAGCTCTTGGACATCTTGCGCCCGTCCAGGCCGGGCAGCGTGGCGACCTGTTCCTCGATCAGCGCCTCCGGCAGCACGAAGAAGTCGCGACCGTAGGTGTGATTGAAGCGCTGGGCGATGTCGCGCGCCATCTCGATGTGCTGGATCTGGTCACGGCCGACCGGCACCTGGTGCGCGTTGAAGGCGAGGATGTCCGCGGCCATCAGCACCGGGTACATGTACAGCCCCGCGGTGATCCCGGCATCGGCGTCCTCGCCCTCGGCCACGTTCTTGTCCACCGCCGCCTTGTAGGCGTGCGCGCGGTTGAGCAGGCCCTTGGCGGTGACGCAGGTGAGGAACCAGGTCAGCTCCGGGATCTCCGGGATGTCCGATTGCCGGTAGAAGGTGACGCGTTCCGGGTCCAGCCCTGCGGCCAGCCAGGTGGCGGCGATCTCCAGCCGCGAGCGCTCGATCCGCGCCGGATCGTCGCTCTTGATCAGCGCGTGGTAGTCGGCCATGAAGTAGAACGCGTCTACCTCGTCGCGGCGGCTGGCGGCGATCGCCGGGCGGATCGCGCCGACGTAGTTGCCCAGGTGCGGCGTGCCGGTGGTGGTGATGCCGGTGAGGACTCGGGTCTGCATGTGTGGGCGCTGCCGCTCAGTGGATCAGGGTGGACTTGCCGAACAGCGATTCGACCAGGTCCACCGCCAGCTTCGCGGTCTGGTTGCGCTTGTCGTAGGCGGGGTTGAGCTCGACGATGTCGAGCGAGCCGAGGCGGCCGGTGTCGGCGATCATCTCCATGCACAGCTGCGCCTCGCGGTAGTTCGGGCCGCCGCGCACCGTGGTGCCCACGCCCGGCGCGATGGTCGGGTCGAGGAAGTCCACGTCGAAGCTGACGTGCAGGTGGGTGTCCGCGTCCATCCCGGCGAGCGCCAGTTCCATCGTTCGCTTCATGCCGTTCTCGTCGATGTGGCGCATGTCGAACACCTGTACCCGGGCGTCGCGGATCAGCTGCTTCTCGATCTCGTCCACCGAACGGATGCCGATCTGCCTGAACACGTCCGGCGTGGTTGCCGGCACGTGGCCGCCGATCTGCACCAGCTCCCTCGGCCCGTTGCCGCACAGGCAGGCCACCGGCATGCCGTGGATGTTGCCCGAGGGGGTGGCCACCGCGGTGTTGAAGTCCGAATGCGCGTCCAGCCACAGCACGCGCAGCGACTTGCCCTGGGCCCGGCAGTGCGCGGCGACCGCGGCGATCGAACCGATCGCCAGGCAGTGGTCGCCGCCGAGCATGATCGGAAGATGTCCGGCCACGAGCTCGGCGTGCACCGCGGAGAACACGGACTGGTTCCAGGCCGCGACCTCGGCCAGGTGGCGGTAGCCCTCCACCGGCGGCTGCCAGGGGTTCATCGGACCGACCAGGTTGCCGCGGTCGTGCACCTGCACGCCGCGCTTTTCCAGCTTTTCGCCAAGCTTCGCCACGCGCAGGGCCTCCGGCCCCATCGATGCGCCGCGATGCCCCGCGCCGATGTCGGTGGGAACGCCAATCAGTGAAACGCTGAGCTTGCTCATGGTGCCTCGTCGTGTCTTTGCGCCGGCGACCCGGTACGGCCCGGATGCCGGCGATGCGCCTTGGCGCGTTGAACGCGTCGGTCGGCGTTGCCGACCCGGTCTGCCCGGCAGGCACCGCACGGCGCCTTGCAGCCAGCCGCTGATTCTACCCTGCGCCGACGCGGTCGTTCAGGCGGGCCCGCGACGGCCCCGGGTCCGCGGATCGTCGGTCGGCTCAAGCCGCCCGGCACGGCTGCCGACACAGCAAGCGTCGCCCGGCACCGCCGGCAACGGCAGTTCCGTAAGGCGGGGCGGCAGCGCCCGGCCCTGTTGCGTTCCCGCGGAGGTTCCCAAGACGGTGGCATGCGCATGTCGAGCTATCCCACGGCCCCCACGGTCGCGAAGGGCGTCCTGGCCGTAACCTGGCCCTTCCTGTCGATCATCACCTTCCTGGTCATGCTGGCGTTCTTCAGCATGGACACGCTCTCCGCCGCGCGCGCCTACGTCGGCGGCGAGAGCCTGTGGACCAAGGGCCAGAAGGAAGCGGTACAGCAACTGGAGGAATACGCCCGCACGGGCGATCCGCGGCACTACGCAGCCTACCTGGATGCCATCGCGATCCCCCTGGGCGACCATGCCGCGCGGACCGAGCTGGACCGCCCCGCCCCCGACCGCCGCACGATCGATGCCGGATTCGCCCGCGGTGGCAACGCGCCCGGCGACTTCGGCCGGATGACCCGGATGTACCGCCACTTCCGCAATTACGGTCCGGTGGCGCGGGCGATCGCCGCGTGGCGCGAGGCCGATGCGCGGATCTTCGAGCTGATGGCGGCCGGGGCGCAGATCCACCGCCGCGTCCAGGACGGCCAGCCGGCCGCGGCGATCGCGGCGCTGGCGCGCGTCCACGCCATCGACGGGGCCACCACTCCACTGGAGCGGCGGTTCTCCGTCGCGCTCGGCGAGGCATCGCGGCAGGCCGAGGGGCTGCTGCGCATGATCACGCTGTGCTGCGCCGTGCTGCTGGCCGTGGCCGGCCTGGCCAGCACACGGGGCATCGTCGCCAGCGAGCGGCGGATGGCGGCAACGCTGGAATTCAGCGAGGCCCGGCAGAAGCTGGCCATCGCAGCCAGCCGGCACGGCATCTGGGACATCGACATCGACCGCCGGCGCATGCACCTGTCGCCGGGCTTCATGGCCGCACTGGGCTATCCCGAGTGGCCCGACCAGGTCCCGCTGGCGCAGATGCTGGCGTTGCTGCACCCGGGCGACCGCGAGCTGTTCGCCCGGCGCGTGCAGGAGGACGACCACGAGGACACCGGACGCGAATGCGACTACCGGCTGCGCTCGGCCGACGGCGAGACGCGCTGGGTCCGCGTGCAGGGCGGTGCGATGCGCAACGACCGCGGTCGTCGCATCCGCCTCGCCGGCGCGATGCGCGACATCACCGAGCAGAAGCTGGCGGAGGAGAGGCTGTTCGGGCAGAAGGCGCTGGCGCTGGTCACCCTCCAGTCGATCCGCGAGGCGGTGGTGACCACCGATGCCCGGGGTCGCGTCGACTACATGAATCCGAGCGCCGAGACACTGCTGCAGGCGCGAAGCGACGCATCGCACGGGACGGCGGCGGAGTCGCTGTGCCACTTCATCGACGAGGCCTCGCGGCAGGAACTCCCGCACCCGACCGTATCGGCACTCGTGGAGGCGCGTCCGGTGGAGCTCGCCACGCGGGCGGCGCTGGTGCTGCCGGACGGCAGCGAGATTCCGGTCGATGCATCGTGTTCGCTGATCGTCGGCCAGGACGGCAGCACGCTCGGCGCCGTGCTGGTCCTGCGCGATGCCCGCCAGGAGCGCGCCACTGCGGCGCAGATCACCTACCAGGCCACGCACGATCCGCTTACCGGCCTGGTCAATCGCAGCGAGTTCGAGCACCGCGTCGCGGCCGCGCTCGACCAGGTCCGGCGCACCGGCGTACCGCACGCCCTGATGTTCCTGGACCTGGACCAGTTCAAGATCGTCAACGACACCTGCGGGCACGTCGCCGGCGATGAACTGTTGCGCCAGCTCGCCCAGCTGATGCCGGCCAGCCTGCGCGGCCGCGACACGCTGGCGCGGCTCGGCGGCGACGAGTTCGGCGTGCTGCTGCAGCGCTGCCACCTGGAGCATGCCGCACGCGTGGCCGAGGCGCTGCGCGACCAGGTCTCCCGTTTCCGCTTCTACGCCGATGGCCGGGCGTTCTCGGTCGGCGTGAGCATCGGCCTGGTGGCGATCAGCGACGATTTCGAGGACCTGTCGGCGATCATGCGGGCCGCTGACGCCGCCTGCTACCTGGCCAAGGAGAAAGGGCGCGACCGGATCCAGGTCTACCGGGCGACCGATGCGGACCTCACCCGGCGGCGAGGCATGGTGCAGTGGACCGCGCGGGTGCGCGAGGCGCTGGACGAAGATCGGTTCTGTCTCTACGCCCAGCGGATCGAGCCGGCTGCACCGTGCGCACAGGCGCCGCTGCACTTCGAGGTGCTGCTGCGGATGCAAGAGGCAGACGGAAAACTGGTTTCCCCGTCGATGTTCCTGCCCGCCGCGGAGCGTTATGGCCTGGTGCAGGCGGTGGACCGCTGGGTGGTCGCTGCGACGTTCCGTGCGCTCGGACGCGCCAGGGATGCGCGGGTGCATACCTGTTCTGTCAACCTGTCCGGAGCGAGCCTCGGCGACCTGCGCTTTGCCGAGGCGATCCTTGCCCTGGCCGGGGAATCGGGCGTGGCCCCGGCGCAGGTCTGCTTCGAGGTGACCGAGACCGCGGTGATCTCGGAGATCTACAAGGCGCAGAAATTCATCGAGCGCCTGCGCGACCAGGGCTTCCGTTTCGCGCTGGACGACTTCGGCTCGGGCATGGCCTCGTTCGGCTACCTCAAGCACCTGCCCATCGACTACCTGAAGATCGACGGCGCCTTCGTCGGGCAGATGCGCTCGGACCGGACCGACCGGGCGATGGTCGATTCGATCAACCAGATCGGCAAGATTTTCGGTCTGCGCACGATCGCCGAGTTCGTCGAAAACGACGCCACCCGCACGCTGCTTCACGAGATGGGCGTCGACTACGTGCAGGGCCACGGCGTGGCGCGTCCGCTCCCGCTGGCCCGCCTGCTGGACCGGACCCGGAACGACCCGCCACCACCACGGGCCGGCGCAGAGGCCCTGACAGCAGACGAGGTGAGCTACGTCGCACGCCTCCGACCCGCGCCGACCGCCCCCTATCGCGACGCGGGCTGACACGCGTCGTCGGCTCTCTGCGAAACACGGCCGGGCAGAAGCGGCCCGATGCGAAGCGATGCCGGCAGCAGGAATCGAACCCGCGACCTACTGATTACAAAAAGGTCGTACGCCTGATCGCCTGATATTTTTTGACCCACAACAACCCGCGCGGCTGTGCGGTTTTCGCTGGACTGGTCGCGACGGCTGGCCGCATGATCCTAGCAGCGGGGTCAAATTGGGGGCAAATCGTGCGGAACGAACGGCGCATCAAACCAGGGATCACGGACAGAAAGGCAAGCGGCGATGCGGGCACTATCCGCGCCAGGCTTTCGCGTAAGGACAGCGCCGGCAACCTCCACGAACCACAACAGGCATGGCGCTACATCGACGCGTCCAGCCGCGCCGACGCCATCCTCGCCGCCGAGCGCTGGCGGCTCGATACCCAGGTGGCCATCCGCCGCAACCCCGTGCTCGAAGCCGCGGCTGCAGCGCGCGGCCTCGGCAAGACGCTGAAGCAGTGGCTGGTCGACTACGCCGACGAACTCGGCTACCGCATACGCGAGCTGGCCGATGGGCAACTCGCCCGCAGCAAGGACCGGCACGCGACGAACAGCGCCGGGGTGCCGTTGCGCACCGAGCGAACCGACCTCGGCGCGCGCAGCGAGGTGGGCCACATCCTGGGATGGATCACCGGATGGGCCCCGGGCGCGCCCGACCTCGCCGCGATGCAGGTCGACGCAATCACTAGCGACCACATCCAAGCCGCGATCCAAGCCGAAGTCGACGAGGGCGAGGTCAGCAACAGCACCATCCGCATCCGACTTGCGGCGCTCGTAGCCGTCGCAAAATTCGCTGAAGCCCACTGGAAGGAGAAAGCCCTCCTGACGGCCCTGCGTGCAGCTACGTGGCCGAAGGCCGACGGCTTGGAGCCCGGCCGATACATCAGCCTGCCCGAGTGGACCGCCATCATCGGGGAAGCCGGCGACACCGAGCTGCTGACGCTTTCCGCCATCCGTTTCCTGCGCTGGACCGGCGGGCGGCGCAGCGAAGCCGGCCGCATTGACTGGGCCGACATCACCGAGGACGCCGCCCAGGACGGTCCCGGCTGGCTGCTCCACTTCCGCAACACCAAGACCCCGAAGAAGGACGCCAGGAGCAAGCTCAAGAGCGCCATGGGGCGCAAGATCCCGATCATCGAGGAGACCTGGGAAGCCCTGCTGGTCGCCGCCAAAGTTCAGCACCCCAAGATCGCGGACGTCGCCGCCCTGCAGGAGATCCTGCGCCACGACCAGGGCCGGATCACACGGACGCTGACCGGGCGCGTGTACGCCGGCCTGGCACTCGACAGCATCAGTCAGGCGTGGGCACGCATGACCGAGCGCGCCAAGGTCGACGCCAGGCTCCACGACCTGCGCCACACGCGGACGACGGAATACGTGCGAGCGACCGACTCGCTGCTGGAAGCCGCGCTGCTTTCCGGTCACAGCGACGTCGACATGCTGCGCCGGTACCACCACGAAGATGCGGCCACCCTGCGCGACCGCCTGAATCGCGCCGACGAGAGGGCCTCGCCGGCCGAGCGGGCGCGCAAAGAAACGGCCCGCCAAGCCGAAGCGGCCAGCGCCATCCCACGCCCGCGGGTGCGGAAGAAAGGCCGAGCGATGTAGCCACGCCACGGCGTGATAGTGAACTGGCTGGGCGCTTCCGTTTCCTATGTACGTATCAGAAAACGATACCTAACGTAGGAAACAACGCCACCACGCCACGGCACGCCAAGGCGTGGAACGGCAGACCAAGGCGCAAAGCACAGGAGCGCGGGAACGGGAAAGACGGCGGCCGACGAGCGGCCAGCCTACCGGCCACCACGCCCAGCGTGCCGCATCGCCCACGACGCCCACCGCCCGACCCCGGGGATGCAGCAGGCGCCCCAGGGACGAACCGTGGACGTGTTGACGAGTGGAAAAGCGCTGCACGGGTTGCACGGGTGGAGCGAGCAAAAATGGACCTGACCCGTGCACCCGTGCAACGCGCACGGTTGAGCCATTTCCGGCGGCCAAAAAAACCGCCTGCACGGGTGCACGGGTGAAATGGAAAAGATTCCTATAGGAGAGAGGGAGTCCAACACGAATCCCTATGACTCTTTTTATACCCGTGCAACCCGTGCACCCGTGCAAAGGGCCTGCAAACCCAAGCCCCACAAAGGAATCCGCCTGCACGGGTAAAACCAGGCTACCCGTGCAACCCGTGCAGCGTGCGAAATCCATCACAGAACCGGTTTACCGATGTTGACGGCGGTTGACTTGGCGCCGGGATCCATAGGCTGGAGGAAACACCAGCTCCAGGAGCGCCCCGTGAATACCAGCAACCACCCCGCCACCGAATCAACCTATAACCGCGCGTACCCGGTCGTGCTGGGCGTCCGCTTAGACCCCGAACAGTCGCAAGGGCTGGCGAGGATGGCGAAGGAGCGCGGCCTCAAGATCGGCCAAATGGCCCGCGTGTTGATCGCGCTGGCGGTGCACGACATGGAGCGCGTGCGCGCAAGCGAAGCGACCAAGGTCGCCTGAACAAAGAAAAGCCCCCGGCGACCACCGGGGGCTTGAACAACACAACACAGGAGGGCGCTCGATGCCCACACCCACAAATACCAGAACCGGATCCGTCGTCAACTACCGCGCAGCGCGGACATCGGCCCTGCGCGCCGCCAGTACCCAGGCGCAGGCGACGAAGACGGTACCGGCCGGCGGGCAAGCCGCAGGCCAGAGCAAAGATCCATCAGTGGAGCTGCGCCTGGCCCGAGTGGCCTGCGCCGGCGCGCTGTGCGGCGAGTTGCGCGTCGACGAGAGCGGCCGCGAGATCTGGCGCTGGGACGGAGGCATCTGGCAAGCGGTGGCGGCCGACGAGGGCCGCGCGAAAGCCCTCGCATGGATCGAGAAGAATGCGCCCGACCAGTATCGGCCGAAGACCGCGGAGAATGCCTGGGCCACGGTTGGCCCCAGGCTCAGCGAAGACGGGAAGACGAAGCCCGCCGCGCGCACGCGCCGGATCATCGTGCCGACGCGGACTGCATACCTAGAAGTCCTCGACGACGGCCGGATCGTCGCGAGCGCCCCCGACCGCGAGCTGGGACTGCATCACCGACTCGACATCGAGACCGGAGCAGGCCCGGGCACCGAGTATCGGCCCCAGGAGGTCCCCGAAGCCTCCCGCTTTGGTCGCTACCTCGCGCAAGCACTTCCCGACCCGGCGATCCGCGCGCTGGTCCAGGAGCAGATCGCGCTCACGATGACACCAGGGCCACAGCGCTCGGTGCTGTGGATGTTTGGCCCAGCGGGCGGCGGCAAGGGCACAATGAGCACGATCATCCAGCGCATGCACGTCCGGAGTGAAGCGGTGGAGCTGCATCGCCTCGACGAGGCCGAGCAGCGCTATAAGTGCGTCGGCGCATCGCTGCTCACCGTTTCCGAAGTCGGCGAGAAGAAGAGCTGGGCCGAGGCCCCCTGGAAAGCGATGGTGGCTGGCGACGCGATCGACGTGCGCCAGCTGTACGGGCAGGCTTTCACGTACCGGTGGACCGGCAAGATGGTCATCGACGCCCAGCAGCCGCCTTACTTTGAAGACAAGACGAGCGGCGTCGCCGACCGCCTCGTCCCGGTACTGTTCAGGTCGCCGGTGGCCGGCAAGGAGCAGACGATAGGCCTAGCGAACTGCATCATCGACGAAGAGCTGCACCTGGTCGCCGATTGGGTCCTCGCGGGACTCCGGCGCATCGCCAAGCGTGGTGGCAAACCGATGCCGCGCGAAGAGTGGCCGGAAGAGTGCCGCGCGATCTTGGCAGGCACGCGCACGAACAACGACCCGCTGCGCGAGTGGCTGACCGAAGTCGGCGTCACGTGCGACGAGACGCTGCCAGCGCGCCCGAAGAGCGAGATCGAGGCCGCGTGGGCTGCCTGGGCGGAGGACAACGGATACACCGACGCGTTCAACAAGCCCAAACTGGCGGGGCGCAGTTTTTGGACCTCGCTCCGCAAGATGCCGGAGATGCTGCAGCTGATCACCGGCGCACAGGACGAAACCGTGCCTGACCCGAAAAGGCCAGGCTGCAGGACGCGCGCCTGCCGCATCGCTCTGGGCCCCGACGACGCGGCCCGGTTGCGGGCCAAGGCCGCGCACGAAGCGAAGGCGCGGGCTGAGGCCTGGAGCAAGACCCGGGTGATCGAGGGCAGCGAAGGGATGCCGTTCTAAAAGCCGGAGCGGGTTGGGCGGGGAAAAGAAATAGTCGGAGCCAGAGCGGTATCCGGCCGATGGCCACGAGCGTTTAGCCGTCTAGACGGCCAAACTAAACGGCGGGTGTCTGACATTCCAGAATGCTGGAAAACCGCTGGATAGCGGGCAAGGATCGGGGCATGCTGATCCCACACACCAGGGAGATCTCGACATGTATAGCAACCACCCCGCCACCGACACCGCGATGAAGCAAGCCCGCCGGCAGGGGTTGCCGCTCGACGAAGCCCTGCTGCTCCAGGGCGCGCACACCGAGATCCTGGTCGCCGCCGCCAAGGGCACCATCGACCTGCAGCAGATGGCCCGCGAGGAGCTGGCCAGCCGCGGCCTGGAGCAGGACGGCCGGTGGGTCGGGTTCCCGAAAGCAGCTGCCGCCCTCGGCGGATAGGCGCAGAACACAGGAGCGCAACGCGACCGCCGCCGCGGTTTCTAGATCGAACCTGAACGGCGCACGCCGCCGCTCTTGAGCCTCACGTCCGCCTAGTGGAGTATGGCTGCACGGGATCAGTCGCCGGACTCCCGCGTCTCCACGCTACGCGTGCCATGACATCGGCGACAGCGACACCATCGAGAAGAAGGTCCAGCGGCGCAGGGATGACCCTGATCTATCGTCGCTCTAACCCGGGATTCGGGAGCAAGTCATTACGGCATGGGCAGCCGTGATGCATCCAGGCAGCACACCGAGACGGTGCGGCCGGGAGCTCTCCCGTGTCTATATCCAAGTCTCAAACCGCCATCCAGGCGGCGGCCGTTTCGGCCCAATCCCTCCCCGCTATCGATCAGACCTTCGCTCGCAAGACCAAGGACGGCCGGTGGGTGGGCACCGGCACCATCGACGGCCTCAACCGCGAGCTGAAGAGCTGGGCACAGCGCGTCGGCAAGGCCGACGTGATCTTGCTCGACCGCCCCTGGGCCTATGGTAAGGAACCCGGCTCGGAAGGCGGCGAGAGCTGGGCGATCAGCCCCGAGCTGCATTACCCAGTCATCGCCGACGACGAGCTCATCCAGCTCGCGCTCCGTGATGTGCTCAAGCCCAACGCCGAGGTCTACGAGTGGGTGCCATCCTCTCAGTTGCCTTTCTTGCTCGAAATCTGGAAAGAAGCCCGCGTGCAATACGTCGGGGTGGCCACATGGTGGAAGCTGAAGGAAACGGGCAGCTCACACGTGTGCTCGAACCAGATCATCAGCAACTGCCACGAGCTTCTCGTTGTGGGCCGGGTCGGCAAGGGCGTGCCACGGATCGACAGCGCGGCGGCGATGCGTGCCAAGAAGACCGCGCTGAAGAAGGCACGGCGCGATGGGCTGGACGACGTCAAGAAGGACAAAGCCGGCAGGACCGCCGTCGACCGCGCGGTCCTGGCAGCCTGCCGCACAGCACGCAAGCCAGGGAACGAGCGCATCCAGCGGATCCCGGGCGTGTTCGCTGCGCCCGCGGGCGCGCACAGCCGGAAGCCGGCCGAGGTCTACGAGTGGATCAGATCGATCTACGGCGAGAAAGCGCACTACGGCGAGATCTTCGCGCGTGGTGGTGCCAAGGGCTGGCATGTCTTCGGCAACCAGGCTGCGGAGGATGCAGCATGAGCGCCCGGCATGATGGTATCCGCGCGCGGCGCAAGGAGGTGCGGCGGTTGAGCCACGCCGGCTGGAGCCGGCGGGCGATTGCCGAAGCGCTGGGATGCACGGTGGCCAAGGTGCAACACGACCGCGTGGCCACCCGGTCGCGGAAGCGAGCGCCCGCGAAGTGGCGGAATCCGGAGCTGACAGCGAAGCGGCGGACAGCCGTGGCACGCGCCGCCCGTCCAGGCAGTCGGATCACAAACGTCGAGCTGGCACGGAGGTGGGGCGTATCGACGGAGACGATCCGCGCCGACCGC
>JAGWVM010000239.1 GCA_018970895.1 Lysobacteraceae bacterium
ATGAGTTCAGCCAAGTCTGGCTCGGGCGGGATCGCGATCCCGCAGCGCTTCAGGGCTCGGTGACTGGCTCGGCGGTCACGCGCCGATTGCTTCCCGAACACCAGCGGCGCGAGGTCGTCCGCCACGCTCGAGAGCTGCTCGATCGTCCAGCCCGGGCATTCCACGACCAGCGCCAGTACGTTGGTCGAGACAGCGTTTCCCACCGCCATGCCGTTGAGGAGCCACTGGAGGGTCGCTGTGTTGGTGAGCGCGAGATAACGCTCGGGATCGTCGGGATATGGCGTAAGGACCGGCGGATAGATCGCCTGGATCAGGCGTGCCTGATCGGCCGTTACGGCCAGGTACGGCGGCGTGCTGTCGGTCGCGTCTCCGGCGCCAAGCAGCTTGGGCGACGAAATTCGTTCAATGGCGACCTTTTTCAGCCGGGGACCGGTCGTGACGCAGGACGTCGATTGCTTGCGGCACGTCGGTGGGTGGCAGCTTGGCATCAGTTCGCACGAGCAGCTCGGGTGCCCATCAGCCTAGTTTTTGGTTATCGCCTAGCAAGCACAGATCCATGGCTTTGTGAGATGGATCGCAAAAATCGCAATGAATAAGGCCAAATTGCTCAAAAATGGCCCAAAAGCACGATTTCAGGGTTTTTATAAGCTCACGCAACGACCGTGAAAAATAATGCCTGCGAATCATGAATCTGGACGGATCTTCCCGTCCGTTTCGAGAACGGATTCAGATTGGGGCCATCGGGCGGCCGCCGGCCCAGTGCTGCCGGGTCCGCATCTGAATCGAGGATTTGCCCGTCATTGTCATGGCGTCTCGGCGTGGGCGAGGGAACACTTTCAGCGCGTCCCTCCCATCCCGTGTGTTTGGATATTTTCTCTTTCGGGGACGTCGTGCGGCCGGTCGCGGAGGAGCTGCTCATCCAGCGTCCGCCCGCGTTTCCGTGGTCGATGCACGGAAGACCTCCGATTCGAGTCAAAGCGCAGTCTCACTTCGTGAGCGCAGGGAGGATGATCATGTACATGTCCCTCCCGAAAGGGCTTGAATGATGCTCCTCGGTACACACACCGTCCCAAGCAGCCCGTGGCAGCCATGGACCTCACGTCGCAGGCGATCCACGCGGACGGCAGGGCCCTGCATGCATCCCACCTGGAGGTCCATTGAGATGACGCCTCGATTCACGCAAGCGCTCGTGTTGGCCGCGCAGGCCCATGAAGGCCAGTGCCGCAAGGGGACCTCGATTCCGTACATCGTCCACCCGGTGGGCGTGGCCGGTCTGGTCGCCCGCTACGAGGGTGACGAGGACCTGCAGATCGCGGCACTCCTGCATGACGTGCTGGAAGACGCGGGCCCCCACTATCAGGATCGCATCGCCCACTTCGGTGAGCGGGTGCTTCGCGTGGTGCATGGCTGTACCGATGGCGTGCCCGACGCCACGGGCCAGAAAGCGGACTGGAAGGAGCGCAAGACGACCTACCTGGAACATCTTCGTGACGCGGATGAAGACACGTTGCTGGTGAGCGGTTGCGACAAGCTCTACAACGCGCTCTCCATCCAGGAGGATCTCCTCGAGGTGGGCATGGGGGTATTCGCCCGCTTCAAGGCCGGCCGGGAAGGGACCCTTTGGTACTACGGGGAGCTGGCCAAGATCTTCAGCGAGCGGTCGTGTCCGGTGGGGCCGGCACTCTCAGCCGTGGTCGATGGACTACACCAGCTTGCCCCCTGATCCCATCCATCATCGGCGTCTCGTGATGGCCGGTCGCCGGGCTTGGCAGGACGCCCGTATTCGTCGCATCATGGTCGGGCGCAATGGCCGGCAAGCGGCCAGCGGCTCCAGCAAGTGCATACACATTGGTGATCTGCCGGGTAGGTCCTGGCGGATGGTTGATGCACTCATCAAGGAGCCGTGACTCATGACTTCCCCCAAGTTGAACCCCTCCTGCGAGTCGCTTCTGCGCGACTGCGCCGAGCAGCTGAACCTGAGCCTGGACGAGACCCTGGCCCGTGCGGTCGCCCGGCTCCATGCGGCCCTCTACCAGAGCGATGCCGACATCGCGGATATCGACTACAGCCAAAGCGCCGAGTCGCTGACCGGACCCGACGTCGAGGTTGTTTCCTGCATCTTCGAAATAGCCCGTGCGCAGACCGCAAAGTGGGGCGAGCCATGACCCGGGCTGCCCACTATTCCGACGGTGCGGGCGCGATGTCCGCCGGCATCGTGCCCAGCTGCCCCCGAGGTTGGGCCCGACGGGTCCGGTACGGGCCTCTCTCCCACGCGTTCTCGATCGACTGGATGCGGATGAAGGGCGAGGTGAGCCACCACAAGTCAACGTCAACCGGAGAATCCTTCCATGGCTGAATCGATGCTCGGGCCGTCCGACCGGCGGGTTCTCGAAGAGTGC
>JAGWVM010000105.1 GCA_018970895.1 Lysobacteraceae bacterium
CCGATCAGCGGCGGCGTGATCCCGCCGAACACCGCGTAGGCCACGTTGTAGGAAAACGAAAGACCGCTGAAGCGCACCGCCGGCGGGAACGCGGCCACCATCACCGTCGGCACCACGCCGACCACGCCCACGCAGAACCCGGCCAACGCGTACAGCGGCAGGAAATGCGCCGCACCGTGCTGCAGGTCGAGGTAAAGCGCGCCCACCGCAAGCGACAGCAGGACCGCACCGGCGCCAAGCACGCGCGCGATGCCCAGCCGGTCGGCCAGCGCGCCGTAGGCCAGGCATCCGGCCGCCAATGCAGTCGAGGCGAGGCTGTTGCCGAGAAAGGCCGTCGCTGCCGGCCGGTGGAATACGACCTGTACCAGCGTCGGCGTCATCAGGATCACCACCACGATGGCAGCGGTCAGCGTCCAGGTGACCACCATCGACCGCACGACCGCACCGCGGTGCAGCCGCAGGACGCGTCCGAGCGGCCGTTCGTCGGCCAGCGCGCGCTGAGCATGCATCGCCTCGAATACCGGCGTCTCGCGCAACCAGCGCCGCAGCCACACCGCGACGAAACCGAATACGCCACCGAGCAGGAACGGCAGCCGCCAGCCCCAGGCCATCATCGTGTCGTGGCCGAGACGCTCGTGGATCGCCGCGGTCAGCAGTGAGCCGATCAGGATCCCCACGGTCAGCCCCGAGGTCAGGCTGGCGCAGGCGAAGCCCACCCGCGCGGGCGGCACGTGCTCGGCGACGAACACCCACGCACCCGGCACCTCACCGCCTACCGCGATGCCCTGAAGCACGCGCAGGACGAGCAGCAGCACCGGGGCCAGCACGCCGATCTGCGCGTACACCGGAAGCAGGCCGATCAGCAGCGTCGGCAGGGCCATCAGGAACACGCTGAGGGCGAACATCCGCTTGCGTCCCAGCAGGTCCCCGTAATGCGCCATCACGATGCCGCCGAGCGGTCGTGCCAGGTAGCCGGCGGCGAAGATGCCGTACACCTGCAGCTGCGCCAGCCACGGCGACGTGCCCGGCGGGAAGAACAGCTCGCTCAGCGGCAGCGCGAGGAACACGAAGACGACGAAATCGTAGAACTCCAGCGCTCCGCCCAGCGCGGCCAGGGCCAGGGTCTTGATGTCGGACCGGCGGAGGCGGTCGATCGCGGGAGTCGGGACGGCGGCAACGGGGCTGCGCATGCGGAAGCGGCTCGTGACGTGGCAGGCGCGTCAACATACCCGAAGCGGCGGGCGGTGACGCATGGCACTCCGGTGCAGCCGAGCGTCAGCATCCCGGACCCATGCGCCACCGCATGGCTCTCCCGGCAACCGCTGCTACCGCTGCGGGTCCGGCGGAAAGCGCCACGCGCGATGGTCGACCGGCCCGCACGCCGCGGAGGGTTCCTCCCGCGGGTACCCGCGACCGCAGGCAACACGACGCGAGGCCACGAGGCCGCCTCGCCGCGGAAGCACACTTCACGACGCAGGATCCCGGAGGGCGCGCTTGCACCGGGTTGAACACCTTCACAGGTCACCACGGGGTATCGCGGGTGCAAGGCACGGACACGCGCCCTGGCGCGCAACGATCACGGGCCGCGAGAGATGGCCGGCAGGGACTCGACGATCCGCACAACCGGCCGGTGACGAGCTGAACCGTCGGCCGCTCCAGGCGGACGGCAGTTTCCGGCCGCGATGGGGCACCGGCGCAGCCGAGCCGCATGTCCGACCGGGGGAGCTGTAGCGGTTCACCGTGCCGGGCGCTGGCCAGGGCCGTGCGGTGCGACGCCTTCGGCGTGCCCGTCAAGCCCTGCCGGGACCCAGTGGCGCAGGAGCCGCGGGAGCTGAACCTGCAGCACCGGCCGGAGATCGGACCGCCCTGCGCCCCGGCGCGACGCTCCGATCGTCCGCAAGCAGCTGCCGATACCGCGGACCGTTGCGGCCCGCGGTATCGGTCGCCCTCACTGCCCGAGGTATTTGGCCAGGAAGGCCTGCATGTGGCGGTACAGATCCTCGCGGTTGTCGACCGCGTAGAAACCGTGCCCCTCCTTCGGCTTGCTCAACCACTCGTAGGGCTTGCCGGCCTTTTCCAGCGCATCGCGCAGCCGGGTGGCGTTCTGGTACGGCACGCGGGGATCGTCCTCGCCGTGGGCGATCAGCACAGGCACGTTGAACTTGTCCAGCTGGTACAGCGGCGAGATCGCCTTGGCCGCAGCCTCGTCGCCGATCGCTTCGGCAAAATAGGCGCGGCCCACGCTCACGTGCGAGGTGTCGCTGCGCTCGAAGCCGATGCTCCAGTCGGACACGCCGGCATAGTCGATGGCGCACTTGTACTGGCCCGGCGCGATGATCGGCTGCATCAGGGAGGAATAGCCGCCGAAGCTGCCGCCATAGACACAGACCCGGTCCTTGTCCGCGTAGCCCTGGTCGATCGCCCAGTGCAGGCCATCGAGCAGGTCCTGCTGGATGCGGTCCCCGAAGTGCTTGTAGCCGGCCATCTCGAAGCCGGGGCCGCGACCGGACGAGCCACGGTAGTTCACCTGCACCACCGCATAGCCGCGGCTGGCGAGGAACTGCGCGTCGGTGTCGTAGGTCCAGTTGTCGCGGATGCCGATCGGACCGCCGTGCGGCAGCAGCACGGTCGGCAGGTGCTTGCCGGACGAGCCATGGGGCAAGGTCAGGTAGCCCTCCAGCTCCATGCCATCGCTGGCCTTGAAACGGAACGGGCGACGCTCGGCCATGCGATCGGCGTGGATCCACGGTTCCACCTGGAACAGCGGCTGCAGGTTCATGCCGGTGGTGTCGAACAGCGCCAGGCTGCCCGGATCGCGGTCGCTCTGCGCGAACACCAGCATGCGCTTGCCGGAGTCGTCGGAACCACCGAGCAGCACCAGATGATCGGCAAACTTGGCGTTGAGCGCCTTGGACACCTGCGCGTCGACGCTGTCATCCAGGTAGGACAGGTGCGGCCGCCCCGTCTGGAACAGCACCGCGTAGGGCTTGCCGCTGGTCACGTCCCACTGCACGTCGGCCACCGAGGCAAAGTCGTCGCGCGCCAGCACCTGGCGGCCGGTGCCGTCGAGCTTGCTCGACACCAGCATCGTCGGGCCACCGTGGTCGCTGTACAGCGACCACAGGGTGCTGCCGTCGCGACTGATGCGCAGCGGCGTCATCTGCTTGCCCGTGACCTCGTCCGGGATCTTCATCCACGGCGACCTGGCGTCGGCACGCATGTACACGTCGATGGTGTGCGCATCGCGCGAGCCGTAGGCCAGCCTGGCCACGCCGTCGTGCACCACGAAGGACATGCTGCCGTGGTCGATGTCGCCCATCAGCGTGGGCTTGCCGGTCATCGAATCGACGTCGTAGATCTGGCTGCGGTGGCCATCCCAGTCGCCGGCCGCATTGTGCTCGGGGATGACGGCCAGCGACAGGTAGACGTGCCCGTTGCGCGGGTACGGCACGCCGACCACCGCCGGAAAGCCGCGCGGCATGTCCATCGAATGCGGCCCCGAGCCGAGTTGGCCGCGGTTGCGCAGGCTGTAGAGGGTCTGCTTGTGGCCGCCGTCGAAGTCCACCGCGATGATGTCGCCGGTACCCTGCGGGGCCTCCAGCGCGCTGGTGGTGTAGGCCAGCGGCACCACCATGCGGGTGTCGCTGACCCAGATGATCTGCGCCGGCTGGTAGTTGCGCACCATGTCGAGCCGGCTGACGTATTTCAGGTCCGGCAGGTGCAGCACCACCAGCTGGTAGTCGGGCTGGCCCCACTTGGCCTTTTCATTGTGCAGCGACAGGGCGAGGTATTGACCGTCGGGCGACATCGCCGGATGGCCGAGTGGGCCCATGCGGGCGAAGTCGGAGACCGGCAACGGTGCATCGGCAGCGCCGGCAAACGCCCCGGGAATGGCGCAAAGCATCAGCATGCCGACGAGGCAGGCCGTGCGGAATCGCTTGAACATCGTGGTATTCCCCCTTGGAATCTGATCGGGGCGAGCCATCACCGGCACCGCCCTCTCCTACATCGCCCCCGCGACACGGAAAGTTCGTCGATCCAACCCAGTATAGCGACGCCGCCGGCTCACGCCTCGGCGAACGGAAACGCCAGCACGTCGGCGATGGCGTCGGTATCAGCCAGGCACATCAGCAGCCGCTCGACGCCCAGCGCCACGCCGGCGCAATCGGGCATCGCATCGAGCACGGCAAGCAGGCGGTGGTCGACCGGCACTTCCGGCAGCCCGCGGGCTCGGCGCCGTTCGTTGTCGCGTGCGAATCGTGCAGCCTGCTCGGATGCGTCGTTCAATTCGTGATAGCCGTTGGCCAGTTCGTAACGGCCCAGATACAGCTCGAAGCGCTCCGCCAGCGGCGGATCGCCGTCGCGCACGCGCGCCAGCGCGCACTGGCTGGCCGGGTAGTCGTGGATCACCGTGATGCGGTCGGACGGAAACGCCGGCTGCAGCTTGTGCGTGATCAGCAGATCCAGCCAGTCGTCGCGGTCCAGGCCCTCCGGGTCGATGCCGTACTCGCTCAGCGGCGCCTGCAGCACCTGAACTGGATCGTGCAACGGATCGATGCCCAGCTCGTCCAGGAACAATTGCCGATAGCCGCTGATCACCACCTCGGCCCGTCGCCCCACCAGCGCCAGCGCCTGCTGCACCAGCTCGATGGTCTCCTCCATCAGCCGGTGATGGTCCCAGCCGACGCGGTACCACTCGAGCATGGTGAATTCGGGATTGTGCCTGCCACCGGCCTCGCCGTTGCGGAACACCCGGCCCAGTTCGTAGCAATCGCCGACACCCGCGGCGAGCAGGCGCTTGAGCGGAAATTCCGGCGAGGTGCGCATCCAGCGCTGCGCCGCCCCGGCGTCGACGTGGCCGGTGAAGCGGGTGACGAAGCTCTCGATGTTCGGATCGGTGTTGCCGGCCGCCGAAAGGATCGGCGTCTCCACTTCCAGCACGTCGCGCTCGGCAAGGAACGCGCGCACCGTTTGATACAACCGCGCCCGCAACTGGAGCCGCCCCGAGAGGTCGATCGCATTCATGGCGCGATGCCGTGTTCAGCCAGCAGCGCCAGCAGCTGCGCCTCGTCCCACACCGGCACACCCAGTTCGTTGGCCTTGTCCAGCTTGGAGCCGGCCGCTTCGCCGGCGACGACGAAGCTGGTCTTCTTCGACACCGAACCGGACACCTTCGCCCCCAGCGCCTCGAGGTGCTCCTTGGCCGCATCGCGGCCCAGGCTCGACAGCGTGCCGGTGAGCACGATCGTCCGACCCGCCAGCGGCGCCTCGTCTCCGGCCACGCTCTCCGGCGCGGCGGCAAGCAGCCGCTGCATGGCCTGCTCGGCCCGCATCAGTGCATCGCGCCGGGAGGCATCGGCCAGCATCGCCTCGAGGTTGATCGCCGCGGCCTGCGGTATGCCGGCAACGATCCAGTGCGACGATCCGGCCTGCTCCAGTGCCTCCAACGTCGCGTACTTCGCGGCCAGCAGCTTCGTGCTCTTCGGACCGAGTTTGGACACGTTGGCCATGTCCAGCAGCACGCCGAGATTCAGCCGCTCGCGAAGCTTCGGCGACGGCTCGCCCTCGTCGGTGAAATGCACGCCCGCCGCCAGCAGCGCATCGACCACCTGCTGGTTGCCGGCCTGTGCGAAGAACGCGGCGATGGAACCGGCCACCTCCTCGCCGATGTCCGGAAGCACCCGCAGCACCGGAGCCGGCATGGTCCGCACGAACGCCAGCCGACCCAGCCAGGCGGCGAGCGTCTTCGCCGTACTCTCGCCAATGTGCATGATGCCGAGCGCGTACAGGAACCGCGCCAGCGTGGTGCTGCGGCTGGCGTCGATCGCCTCGACCAGATTCTCGGCCCACTTGGTGGCGATCCTGCCCTGCTTGACGGTCTCGGGAACCGTGCCGTCGCGCTCGTCGGCACGCTGCTTCATGGCGACGAAATCGTCCACGGTCAGCGCGTAAAGGTCGGCCGGGGTCTTGACCATGTCGAACTCGACCAGCGCATCCACGTAGCGCTCGCCCAGGCCGTCGACGTCCATCGCGCGGCGCGAGGCGAAATGGATCAGTGCCTCCTTGCGCTGCGCCGCGCAGAACAGCCCGCCGGAGCAGCGGTACGCCGCGGCACCCTCTTCGCGAACCAGCGCCGAATCGCACACCGGACAACGCGTCGGCATGTGCCAGGGATGGGTATGCGCCGGCCGCTGCTCCTCGACCACGCGCACCACTTCGGGAATCACGTCGCCGGCGCGGCGCACGATCACCGTGTCGCCGACGCGCACGTCCAGCCGCGCCACCTGGTCGGCGTTGTGCAACGTGGCGTTGGTCACCGTGACGCCGGCCACCGGCACCGGCGCCAGCCGCGCCACCGGGGTGGCCGCGCCGGTGCGGCCGATCTGGATCTCGATCGCCTCGACCCGGGTCATCTGCTCCTGCGCCGGGAACTTGTGCGCGATCGCCCAGCGCGGGGCGCGCGAAACGAAGCCCATGGTGCGCTGGCCGTCGTAGTCGTCCAGCTTGTAGACCACGCCGTCGATGTCGTAAGGCAGTGCATCGCGCCTGGCGCCGATGGCGCGGTAGTAGGCGATCAGGCCGTCGAAGCCGGTGGCCGTGGACACCTCCGGCGATACCGGAAAGCCCCAGTCACGCAGCTTGCGCAGCGTCTGCGAGTGGGTCGGCGGCAGCTCGCCGCCCTCGACCACGCCGACGGCGTAGGCGAAGAAGCTCAACCGCCGCTTCCGGGTGATCGCCGGATCGAGCTGGCGCAGTGAACCGGCGGCACCGTTGCGCGGATTGGCCAGGGTCTTCTCGCCGTGGCTGCGGGCGTGTTCGTTGAAGGCCTCGAAGTCCCTGCGCAGCATGATCACCTCCCCGCGCACCTCCACCACTTCGGGCCAGTCGGTGCCGCGCAGGCGCAGCGGGATCGCGCGCACGGTGCGCAGATTGGCGGTGACGTCCTCGCCGGTCTCGCCATCGCCGCGGGTCGCGCCCTGCACGAACACGCCGTGCTCGTAGCGCAGGCTGATCGCCAGGCCGTCGAGCTTGGGCTCCACCGAGAACACCGGGTCGCGACGGTCCAGCGTCTGCTCGATGCGCCGTTCGAACTCGGCCACTTCGTGGAAGCGTTCGCGGTCGGCGTCTCCCTCCTCGCTGAAGGCATTGCCCAGCGACAGCATCGGGAGGGTGTGACGCACCTCGGCGAAGCCCCCGGTGGCGCGGGCGCCGACCTTGCGCGTGGGCGAATCCGGCGTGGCCAGCGCCGGGTACTGCGCTTCCAGTGCCTCCAGCTCCCGCATCAGGCGGTCGTACTCGGCGTCGGGGATCGTCGGGTCGTCCAGCACGTGGTACTGGTAGTTCGCCTGCTCGATCTGCTCGCGCAGGGCGGCGGCGCGGGCGGCGATGTCGTGGGGAACGGTCATGCGGAGGCAGGCCTGGCATCGTGAAGCGGGGCACAAAGTGTAGCGAACCACAGCCGCCGGCTTAGCTGTGCATGAAGCGCTCGCAGCGCGTGCGGCCGACTTACCTGCCGCAACAGGTATCATGCGCGGAATGCCTTCACCCACCGCCCGCTCCGCGGCCACCCTCGCCGACCTGTCCGCAGGAACCGCGGCCGCCGCGAGTTCGCGTGTCCTCCATCGCGGCCTGCTGTGGCTGGTCGCCGCGGCGTTCTTCATGCAGGCGCTGGACTCCACCATCGTCAACACCGCCGTGCCGGCGATGGCCACGGCGCTGGGCGTGACGCCGCTGGACATGCGCACCGCGCTGACCAGCTACGTGCTCACCCTGGCCGTGCTGATCCCGGCCAGTCCCTGGCTGTGCGACCGCTTCGGCACGCGCCGCGTGTTCGCCGCGGCGATCGCCGTGTTCGGCATCGGCTCGCTGCTCTGCGGCATTGCCCGGACCCTGCCCGAGCTGGTGCTTGCCCGCGTGATCCAGGGCATCGGTGGCGCCTCGCTCATGCCGGTCGGCCGCTACGTGCTGGTGCGCACCATCGACAAGCGCGAATACGTGCAGGCGATGAGCACGGTCGCCACCTTCGGCCTGCTCGGCTCGGTGCTCGGCCCGCTGCTCGGCGGACTGCTGGTGCAGTTCACCAGCTGGCGGCTGATCTTCCTGATCAACGTGCCGGTGGGCCTGGCGGGCCTGTGGATGAACCGGCGCGACATGCCGGAATACCGGCTGGAACGGGCGCGCCCGTTCGACAGTGCGGGTTTCGTGATGTTCGCCGCCGCGTCGGCCCTGCTGCTCACCGCCTCCGAACAGGCCGGTGCGCAGGTGCATCACTGGTGGCTGGTCGCCGCTTGCCTGGCGCTGGCGGTGCTGCTGGCTGCCGGCTACGTGAGGCACAGTCGTCGCACCGAACATCCGGTGACCGATCTCGGCCTGCTGCGCGTGCGCAGTCTGGCGGTGGCGCTGGTCGGCAACCTGTTCACCCGGCTGGGCATCGGCGGCATGTTCCTGCTGCTGGTGCTGTTCCTGCAGGTGGGCTGCGGCTGGTCGCCGACCCTGGCCGGACTGATGATGGTGCCGCAGGCGCTGGGCTCGATAAGCTCCAAATGGGTGGTGAACCGGCTGCTGCTGCGGCTGGGCTACCGCCGGCTGCTGTTGGCCAACACCACGGCCGTGGCGGTGATGCTGGCGGTATTTTCGCAGGTGGATGGAACGACACCGGCCTGGCTGATCGCGATCCTGGTGTTCGTCTACGGCTGTTTCACCGGCCTGCAGTACACCACCATGAACACGCTGGCCTACATCGACGTGGACATCCGCCATGCGTCGATGGCTTCATCGATGGCGTCCACCACGCAGTACCTTTCAATCAGCTTCGGCATCGCCTTCGCCTCGCTGCTGATGGAAGTCTTCGTCGGCCACCAGGTGCACGCGGCCCATGCCTACGTGTCCGCGTTCCACGTCACCGTGCTGGTGCTGGCCGTCGTCACCGCGCTGGCCGCGACGATCTTCCTGCGGCTGCGTCCGGATCATCCCGGCGCAGCGGCCCGCGAGGGCGGCCCCGCCGCGTAGCCGGCTGCTAATCTCCACGGTCCGATCCACCCGCCAAGGACCGCCCGCATGCGCTGGACCCTCGCCCTCGCCACCCTGCTCGCCAGCGCCCCTGCCGCAGCGGCCGAGGCCAGTGACGTGAACTTCCGGCTCACCGACCATCCGGTCGGCGTGGTTGCCCTGGCGCTATTCGTGCTGGCCTACCTGGCGGTGATCCTCGAGGAACACCTGAACATCGCCAAGTCCAAGCCGGTGATGCTGGCCGCGGCGCTGATCTGGGGGATGATCGCGTGGGTCACCGGCGACCCGTCCCGGGGCGTGACGCCAGCCGCAACGGCCTTCGAGGGCATGTTCCTCGAATACGCGGAGATCTTCTTCTTCCTGGTGGTGGCGATGACGTACGTCACCGCGATGGGTGAGCGCAACGTGTTCGAGGCGCTGCGCGACGCGCTGATCCGGCGCGGCTTCGGCTTCCGCTCGCTGTTCTGGATCACCGGGCTGATCGCGTTCTTCCTGTCGCCGGTGCTGGACAACCTGACCACGGCACTGGTGATGTCTGCCGTGGTGCTGGCCGTGGGCGGAGGCAACCGCCGGTTCATCGCGCTGTCGATGATCAACCTGGTCGTCGCGGCGAATGCAGGCGGCGCCTGGAGCGCGTTCGGCGACATCACCACGCTGATGGTGTGGCAGGCCGGCAAGAGCGGCTTCTTCGATTTCTTCCGGCTGTTCGGCCCGGCGCTGGTCAATTGGCTGGTTCCGGCCATCCTGATGGCGTTCGCGCTGCCGCGGGGGCAGCCGGATTGCGCCGGCAGCGGCAGCCACCTCAAGCCCGGTGCCATCGGCATCTGCCTGACGTTTGCCCTGACCATCGCGATCACCGTGGTCGGCCGGCAGTGGCTGGGCATGCCGGCGGCCTACGGGATGCTCACCGGACTGGCCTTCCTCAACCTGGTCGCCACGCGCATCGACCGCCGCCAGCGCCGTTACGCGCTGGCCCAGGGCGAGGAACCGCAGACCTATTCGATCTTCCGCATCATCGCCAATGCCGAGTGGGACACGCTGCTGTTCTTCTACGGCGTGTTCGCATGCGTCGGCGGGCTCGCCGCGCTGGGCTACCTGGAGCTGGCCTCGCACCAGCTCTACGGCAACCTGGGATACACCCTGGCCAACGCGATCATGGGCGTCACCTCGGCGGTGGTGGACAACATCCCGATCATGTTCGCGGTGCTCAAGATGAACCCGCCGATGGACCAGGCGCAGTGGCTGCTGATCACCCTCACCGCCGGTGTGGGCGGCAGCCTGCTTTCGGTGGGCTCGGCCGCGGGCGTGGCGCTGATGGGCGCCTCGCGCGGCCAGTACACCTTCATGAGCCACCTGCGCTGGAGCTGGGCCATCGCGCTCGGCTACGTCGCCAGCATCGCGTTGCACCTGTGGCTGGCCGGGCACGCTTTCCACGGCTGAAGAACACCGCCCGCGCCCTGTAGGATGGGCAACGCCTCCGGGAAGAGACCGACGCATGCACCACGCCGCCGACATCCTGCTGACCCTGTTCGTGATCTTCATCGCCGCGCAGATCGGCGCCGAGATCGCACAACGGCTGAAACTGCCCGGCGTGGTCGGCGAGATCGCCGCCGGCTGCGTGGTCGGCCCGTCCGCACTGGGCTGGCTGACCCCGGAACAGATCATGCCCGGCACGCCGCTGGACGTGCTGGCCGAGGTCGGCGTGGTACTGCTGCTGTTTTCCGTCGGCCTGGAGACCCGGCTCGACGACCTGAAGAAGGTCGGCAAGAGCGCCTTCCTGGTCGGGGTACTTGGCGTGATCCTGCCATTCGGCCTCGGCGCGCTGTGGGCGCACGGCGAGGGCTTCGACTGGATCAAGTCACTGTTCGTGGCGGCGGCGTTCGTCGCCACCTCGGCCGGCATCACCGCCCGCGTGCTGCAGGAGCTGGGCGTCCTGTCGCGGGTGGAGAGCCGGGTGATCCTCGGCGCGGCGGTGATCGACGACATCCTCGCCATGCTGCTGCTCGGCGTGGTGTCCTCGCTGCAGGGCGGCGGCGAGCTCAACCTGCAGTCGCTGCTGCTCACCCTGGCGGGCGCGGTCGGCTTCGTGGCGATCATCGGCTGGGGTGGCACCCGGGTGATGCGCCGCGGCTCCGGCTGGCTGGAAAAGCCGATCAGCCCGCACTCGCCGCTGACGCTGGTGCTGGCGCTCTGCCTGGGGCTCGCCTGGCTGTCCACGCGCTTCGGCCTGGCCGCGATCATCGGCGCGTTCCTCGCCGGCATGATCGCCTCGGAAACCCGTCAGCGCGAGGACCTGGAGCACAAGACGCTGCCCCTGCTGTCCTTCCTCACGCCGTTCTTCTTCGTCATCACCGGCGCCAAGGTGAACCTGTCCGAGCTGGCCAGCGTAGACGCGCTGGTGATGCTCGCGATCGTCACCGTCATCGCGATCCTCTCCAAGCTCGCCGGCGGATTCCTCGGCGCGCTGGCGCTGGGCAAGCGCAGTGCCGCCATCGTCGGCTTCGGCATGGTGCCGCGCGGCGAGGTGGGCGTGGTGATCGCCAGCCTCGGCCTGGCCGCCGGGGTGTTCAACGAGCGCGTCTACGCGATCATCGTGGCGATGTCGCTGCTCACCGCGATGGTGACGCCGCCGGTGCTGGCGATGCTGCTCAAGCGGGCGCCGCCCGAACCCTAGGCGCGGCGACACGGGAAGATCGCCGCGCACGCCACCATGCTGCAGGCCGGATGATCAGCCCTTCACCGCCTGATACGCCTCCAGCGCTGCCGCCCGCGACTCGCCAAGATCGACCATCGGCGCCGGATAACCGGACCGCCGAAGCAGCGACGGGTCCTTCCACGGCTCGTGCCGCAGGGCCGGTACGGCACCGGCCAGCTCGGGCAGCCAGCGCGCCAGGTAGTCGCCCTTCGGGTCGAACTTCTGCGACTGGCTCACCGGATTGAACACGCGGAAATACGGCGCCGCGTCGGCACCGCAGCCGGCCACCCACTGCCAGCCCAGCGAATTGGCTGCAAGGTCGGCGTCCACCAGCGTGTCCCAGAACCAGCGCGCGCCGTGATGCCAGTGCTGGCGAAGGTTCTTGGTGAGGAAGCTGGCCACGACCATGCGCACCCTGTTGTGCATCCAGCCGGTGTGCCACAGCTCGCGCATGCCCGCGTCCACCAGCGGGATGCCGGTGCGGCCGCGCTGCCAGCGCTCGATCAGCGCGTCGTCCGCCTTCGCCCAGGGAAAACCGTCGAACTTCGGGTTGAAGTTCGAGGTGTGCGTTTCCGGAAAGTGGTACAGCAGGTG
>JAGWVM010000240.1 GCA_018970895.1 Lysobacteraceae bacterium
CTCGATCAGGGTCAGGCCCTGGCCCTTGGCCACCTCGAACACGCACAGGTCGGTGATGATCAGGTCGACCACCTGCTTGCCGGTGAGCGGCAGGTCGCATGCGTCCTTGATCTTCGGCGAGCCGTCCTTCGCGGTGTGTTCCATCAGCACCACCACGCGCTTGACGCCCGAGACCAGGTCCATCGCGCCGCCGGGGCCCTTGACCATCTTGCCCGGCACCATCCAGTTGGCCAGGTCGCCGGTGCAGGACACCTCCAGGCCGCCGAGGATCGACAGGTCGATGTGGCCGCCGCGGATCATCGCGAACGACTCGGCGCTGGAGAAGAAGCTCGAGCCGGGAAGGGTGGTGATGGTCTGCTTGCCGGCGTTGATCAGGTCCGGGTCGACCCGGTCGTCGCTGGGGAACGGACCGATACCGAGCAGGCCGTTCTCCGACTGCAGGGTGACGTCCATGCCCTCGGGGATGAAGTTCGCCACCAGGGTCGGGATGCCGATGCCGAGGTTGACGTAGAAGCCGTCCCGCAGCTCCTTCGCCGCCCGCTGCGCCATCGCCGTACGCGTGGGGTTTTCCTTGCCGGTGTTGGCGCCGGCGACGGTGCGGAATTCGATACGCTTCTCGTAGGTCGCGCCCTGGATGATGCGGTCGACGTAGATGCCCGGCACATGCACCTGGTCCGGGTCGAGCGTGCCCACTTCGACCAGTTCCTCCACCTCGGCCACGCAGACCTTGCCGCAGGTGGCGATCATCGGGTTGAAATTGCGCGCGGTCTTGCGGAACACCAGGTTGCCCAGCCGGTCGCCCTTCCACGCCTTGACGATCGACACGTCGGCGTGGATCGCCTCCTCCAGCACGTACTCCTTGCCGTCGAACGTCTTGGTTTCCTTGCCCTCGGCCAGCTTGGTGCCGAACGCGGTGCGGGTGTAGAAGCCGGGAATGCCGGCGCCGCCGGCGCGCAGCTTTTCCGCCAGCGTGCCCTGCGGCACCAGGTGCAGCTCCAGTTCGCCGGCCAGCACCTGCCGCTCGAACTCCTTGTTCTCGCCCACGTAGGAGGCGTACACGCGCTTGACCTGGCGGGTCTTCAGCAGCGGGCCCATGCCGAAATCGTCCACGCCGGCGTTGTTGCCGACGATGGTCAGGCCCTTGGTGCCGGCGTCGAGCAGGGCGCCGATCAGGTTCTCGGGAATGCCGCACAGGCCGAAGCCGCCGGCCGCGATCGTCATGCCGTCGAACAGCAGGCCGTCGAGTGCCTTCGTGGCGTTGGGGAACACCTTGTCCATCGCAGTGCCTTCTTCTGCTTGGGGAATCAGCCTTCAAGGATACGACGGAAGGGTGTCCGGCCGCCTCGTACGAAGGTCCGATGGGATGGCAGCCGCCGGCCGCGCTTGCTTTCATCGTTTACGCATGTAAACATCAATCATCGATTACGTATGTAAACGGAACGCCTCATGATCAGCGAAGCCGAAGCGGTGGTGATGGAGGTGCTCTGGCGCAACGCGCCGCGCAGTGCCGAGGAGATCCTGGCCGAGGTCGGCCAGGCCCAGCAGTGGCAGGAGGGCACGGTGAAGTCGCTGCTCAACCGTCTGCTGAAGAAAAAGGCGGTGAAGGCCGAGCGCGACGGCCGCCGCTACCTGTATTCGCCGCTGCTGGCCCGCGAGAAATACGTGCACCAGACCAGCAAGAGCCTGCTCGACCGTTTGTTCGAAGGCCGCGTCGCCCCACTGGTGGCGCACTTCTCCGAGCAGCGCAAGCTGTCGAAGAAAGACATCGCCGAACTGCGCCAGTTGCTGGAGGAGCTCGACGATGAGCAGCCTTGAGATCGTGGCTTCTACCTGGATGACCCACGCGGCTCGGCTGACCTGGATCTTCACGCTGGCGGTGATGCTGGTGCTCGTCCTGCGCCGCGTGCTGCGACGTTCCTGTGGCGCCGAGGCGGTGCCTCTGCTGTGGTGGCTGGTGCCGCTGGCGCTGGCGGCCGTGCAGGCGCCTCATCCGGCGGTGCGCGTGGATGCGTTGCCGCCCGTGGTGGTGCGCATCGCCGGTGGCAGTCGCTGGGTGCCGCCAGCGCCTGCACCGGGATGGGCGATTCCCTGGCCTTTGCTCGCGATGGCTGCGTGGTTGCTGGGTGCGATCGCCGTGCTGGTGCTGATCGGCATGGCGCAGCGGCGCTACCTGCGCCGCCTTGCGGGAGCCCGGGCGATCGACATCGCCGGCGCGAACCGCCCGGTATGGCAGGCCGTGCAGAACGACCTCGGACCGGCCGTGGTGGGGGCGCTGGGCGTGCGTATCGTCTTGCCGGCCGACTTCCGTGTGCGCTACACCCCGTTCGAGC
>JAGWVM010000106.1 GCA_018970895.1 Lysobacteraceae bacterium
CGCGCGCCCATCGGCGTCACCGTCTCGTCCAGCACGCCGAGCAGGGTGTGCTCGGTGCGGCCGGTGGGATGGGTGTCCAGCTCCAGGTTGCGGCGCGTCGCGGCGTCCAGCGCGATGGTTTCGCTGGCGCTTTCCACCGCCATGCCGGACAGGTGCGGCAGCGCGCTCTTCTGGGTCTCCTCGACGTAGCCGAGCAGGCAGCCGGCGGCGGCGACTGCCAGCGGCATTTTGTCGACGCCGAAGCCGCCCAGGTCGCGGGTGCCGAAGAAGCGGTTGAGTTCGCGCCGGGCGGCGTCGGCATCGAAATGCCACGGCGGCCGCTTGCGCAGGCCGGGCAGGGCGCTGACCAGTTTCGGCCAGGCGACCGACTCGTCCACCAGCGTCTCGGCCGGCTGGAGTCGCGCCAGTTCGGCGGCGAGGGTTTCGGCGGTCGGCACTTCGCTGAGCAGGAAGCGGCCGCTGGACAGGTCCACCCAGGCCAGGCCGTAGCCGCCGCCGGGGCCGGCGGCAATCGCCAGCAGCAGGTTGTCGCGGCGTTCCTCCAGCAATGCGGCGTCGGTCACCGTGCCGGGGGTGACGATGCGGACCACCTTGCGTTCGACGATGCCCTTGGCCAGCGCCGGGTCGCCGATCTGCTCGCAGATCGCCACCGATTCGCCCAGCCGCACCAGCCGCGCCAGGTAGTTCTCCACCGCGTGGTAGGGCACGCCGGCCATCGGGATCGGTGCGCCGGCCGACTGCCCGCGCTGGGTCAGGGTGATGTCCAGCAGCCGCGCCGCCTTGCGCGCGTCCTCGTAGAACAGCTCGTAGAAATCGCCCATGCGGAAGAACAGCAGCACGTCCGGATGCGCGGCCTTGGCCGAGAGGTACTGCCGCATCAGCGGGGTGTGCTGGGAGAGATCGTCTTGGCTCATGCGTCGGGCGGGTCTTGGCTCGATCGGGCGGAACGGGTAGAACGGGACGCTTCGCGCCGCGCGTGGCGCCCGTTCCGAAGCCGAGGAGTCTCGCATGGAGTCCGCATCCGTTCCTACCGACGAGGCACTGCGCCGGCTCGCCGAGGAGGTCGCCGGCCTGATGCGCGAGCGCAAGCTGATGCTGGTGACCGCCGAATCGTGCACCGGCGGCTTCATCGCCAAGGTGCTCACCGACCTGCCGGGCAGCTCGGCCTGGTTCGATGCCGGCGTGGTGACCTACAGCTACGAGGCCAAGGAGGCGCTGCTCGGCGTCAACCCGCGGACGCTGGAGCGGACCGGCGCGGTGAGCGAAGAGACCGTGCTGGAGATGGTCTCCGGCGCGCTGGCGCGCTTCGGCGCCGGGGCGGCGGTCGCGGTCACCGGCATCGCCGGCCCCTCCGGCGGTACCGAGGACAAGCCGGTCGGCACGGTCTGGATCGGCTGGAAGCGCCGCGGCGGCTACGCCCACGCCAAGGTGTTCCATTTCGGCGGCGATCGCGACGCGATCCGGCGGCAGACGGTGGCGGCGGCGCTCAGCGGGCTGGGGCGGGAGCTGACCGGTTGAGCCGGCGCCTGCCCGCCGCGGGCAGGGCGGGCCGATGATCGGATCGGACTTGACCGGTGTGGGATACTCCGCGCTCCGGAATCGCAGTCCGTGAGATGGGTCCAACGCACCCTCTGCGACGTAGACACCCCGCCATTCCTTTTCACCGTTGACGCAGGATCCCCACGATGGATGACAACAAGCGCAAGGCGCTCGCCTCGGCCCTTGGCCAGATCGAAAAGCAGTTCGGCAAGGGCGCGGTGATGCGCCTGGGCGACCGGGTGAACGAGGCCATCGAGACCGTTTCCACCGGTTCGCTCGGCCTGGACATCGCGCTCGGCATCGGCGGCCTGCCGCGCGGCCGCATCATCGAGATCTACGGCCCGGAGTCCTCCGGCAAGACCACGCTCACCCTGCAGGTGATCGCCAACTGCCAGAAGAACGGCGGCACGGCGGCCTTCGTCGACGCCGAGCACGCGCTCGATCCGTCCTACGCCGAGAAACTGGGCGTGAACCTGGACGACCTGCTGATCTCCCAGCCGGACACCGGCGAGCAGGCGCTGGAGATCGCCGACATGCTGGTGCGCTCCAACGCCGTGGACGTGGTGGTGGTCGACTCGGTCGCCGCGCTGACCCCCAAGGCGGAAATCGAGGGCGAGATGGGCGACTCCCACGTCGGCCTGCACGCCCGCCTGATGAGCCAGGCGCTGCGCAAGCTCACCGCCAACATCAAGAAGTCCGGCACCCTGGTGATCTTCATCAACCAGATCCGCATGAAGATCGGCGTTATGTTCGGCAGCCCCGAGACCACCACCGGCGGCAACGCGCTGAAGTTCTACGCCTCGGTGCGCCTGGACATCCGCCGCACCGGCGCGGTGAAGAAGGGCGACGAGGTGATCGGCTCGGAAACCCGTGTCAAGGTGGTCAAGAACAAGGTCGCGCCGCCGTTCCGCCAGGCCGAGTTCGAGATCCTCTACGGCGAGGGCACCTCGCGCGAGGGCGAGATCATCGAGCTGGGTGTGCGCGAGAACCTGATCGACAAGTCCGGTGCCTGGTACAGCTACAACGGCGACCGCATCGGCCAGGGCAAGGAGAACGTGCGCCAGTTTCTGCGCGACAACCCGGCCATCGCCAACGAGATCGACCAGCAGTTGCGCGCGCGCCTGCTGGTCTCGGCCAGCGGCAAGGCCGCCGCGGCCACCGAGGAAGAGGTCGAATCGGAGGCCTGATCCGGTGAATGCGCGCCGCTCCGCTCCGCTGTCGGTCGGCCTCACGCTCGCGCTCGTAATGGCCGGCTTGGCCGCGGCCTTCGTGCTCCCCGAAGGAGCGGCCGCTACGGTGCATACGCCAGCGGTGCACGAGCTGCCCGGCGGTGTCTGGCTGGCGGGTCAGGTCACTCCGGCGCAGCTCCGTGAGCTGCGGGCTCGCGGTCTGGCTGCCGTGGTGGCCGTGCGGCCCGACGGCGAGGCCCCGGGCCAGCCGTCCGCCGCCGAGATGGCGCGTGCGGCTCACGCCTTGGGCATCGCATTCGACTATGTCCCCGTCGCACCCGGCACCATGCCGGCCGAAGCGGTCGCGGCGCCGGTCCAGCCGGTGCTGGTCTATTGCCGCAGCGGTCATCGGGCGGCGCACATCTGGGCCCTGGCCGAGGCCTCCCGCCCCGGCGGCCTGGAGGCGACGGCGATCGAGGCCGCCGTCCGTTCGGCCGGCCAGTCGGTGGACGACATCGACGGCGCGCTGCGCTCGCGGGTCGCGGCGCGACCCGTCCCGACGCGCTGACGGCGCGGCGATGGCGTTCGGCCGCAAGCCGCCGCAGGACAAGCCATCGGCCTACTCGGCCGCGCTGGGCATGCTGGCGCGGCGGGAGCAGTCCCGCCGCGAGCTCCGGCGCAAGCTCGACCGCAAGGGCTTCGACGGGGATGAAGCCGAGCAGGCGCTGGATCGTCTGGGCGACCAGCGATACCAGGACGACGAACGCTTTGCCGGCATGCTGGCGCGCAACCGGGCCGGACAGGGCTATGGACCGGTGCGGATCCGGATGGAGCTGAAGACCCACGGGCTGGACGATGCGGCCATCCGCGACTGCCTGGATGAACTGGATATCGACTGGAATGCGAGTGCCGCTTCCCAGCTGCGCCGGCGTTACGGCGGCAAGGCCCCGGCGGACCACGCCGAGCGGGCCAAACGGGCGCAGTTCCTCTTGCGTCGCGGCTTTTCCGCCGCCACAGTACGTCGTGTTACCCACGCCGACGTGGATGACGCCGACGACGACTGAGTTTCAGGGTCGCGTGGCGTCGCCCCGGCGTGGCTTCGTTTCTGCCGCCGCTCGCCGGTGGCCCCGACGCCAGATGCCTGCATGAAGACCGCTGAAATCCGCTCCGCCTTCCTCGAATTCTTCCGCGCCAAGGACCACACCATCGTGCCCTCGGCCTCGCTGGTGCCGTCCAGCGACCCGACCCTGCTGTTCACCAACTCGGGGATGGTACCGTTCAAGAACGTGTTCCTGGGCAGCGAGAAGCTGCCGTACGTGCGCGCGGCCGACGTCCAGCGCTGCCTGCGCGCCGGCGGCAAGCACAACGATCTCGATTCGGTCGGCTATACCGCGCGCCATCACACCTTCTTCGAGATGCTGGGTAACTGGTCGTTCGGCGACTACTTCAAGCGCGAGGCGATCGCCTGGGCGTGGGAGCTGCTGACCGGCGTGTTCAAGCTGCCGGCCGAGAAGCTGTGGGTCACCGTCTACCACACCGACGACGAGGCGTTCGAGCTCTGGAACAAGACCATCGGCGTGCCGGCCGAGCGCATCGTGCGCATCGGCGACAACAAGGGGGCGCCGTACGCCTCGGACAACTTCTGGCAGATGGCCGACACCGGTCCCTGCGGCCCCTGCACCGAGATCTTCTACGACCACGGTCCGGACGTGGCCGGTGGCCCGCCCGGCTCGCCGGACGAGGACGGTGACCGCTACATCGAGATCTGGAACCTGGTGTTCATGCAGTTCGACCGCGCCCCGGACGGCACGCTGAGCCCGCTGCCGGCACCGTGCGTGGACACCGGCATGGGCCTGGAGCGCCTGGCCGCGGTGCTGCAGCACGTGCATTCGAACTACGAGATCGACCTGTTCCAGCGCCTGATCGAGGTTGCGGCGGAGCTCACGAACACGCCGGATCTCAGCAATAAGTCGCTACGCGTGATCGCCGACCATATTCGTGCCTGCTCGTTCCTGATCATCGATGGTGTGCAGCCGTCCAACGAGGGGCGGGGATACGTATTGCGCCGGATCATTCGCCGGGCAATACGCCATATCTACAAGTTGCATGGGCTGAGTGCAGAAGGCTATTTCTGGCGAATGGTCAAACCTCTGGTCGAGGAGATGGGTGAGGCTTATCCCGAGCTCGTTGCAAGGCGGGGGTTTGTGGAGGAGGTTCTTCAGGCCGAAGAACGCTCCTTCGCGCAAACGCTCGACTCGGGAATGATGCATTTGGAGAGCTACCTTGAACAAAGCAAAGGCCAGCTAACCGGAGAGCATCTTTTCCTTCTTCACGATACTTACGGCTGTCCCCCCGACCTCATTGCTGATGTGGTTCGAGAGCGGAGTCTTAGCATCTCGCCAACGGCCACGGCCCGCTACGAAGAGTTGATGAACGAGCAGCGCGAGCGTGCCCGTGCGGCGGGCAAGTTCGAGGCCAAGGGCGTGATGCCCGCCGAGCTGGCCAGCCAGCTCAAGCCCACCGAATTCCTCGGCTACGAGGCGTTGGCGGCCGACGGGGCCAAGGTCGTCGGGATCGTCCGCGCCGGCCGCCAGGTCGACCAGCTGGCCGCGGGCGAGGAAGGTTTCGTCATCCTCGACCGCACGCCGTTCTACGCCGAGTCCGGCGGCCAGGTCGGCGACACCGGCACGCTGTCCGGGGCCGGCGGCACGTTGGCCGTGGCCGACACGCTGAAGATGGGTGGCGTGTTCTTCGGCCACGCCGGCCGCTGGCAGGGCGCCCAGCCGCTGCGCCAGGGCGACGTGGTCAACGCGGTCGTCGACGGCGAGCGTCGCCAGGCGATCGTGCTCAATCACTCGGCCACCCACCTGCTGCACGCGGCGCTGCGCAAGGTGCTGGGCGACCACGTGACCCAGAAGGGCTCGCTGGTCGCACCGGATCGCCTGCGCTTCGACTTCGCCCACCACAAGCCGGTCAGCCGGGCCGAGCTGGCCGAGATCGAGGCCATGGTCAATGCCGAGGTCCGTCGCAATGCCGAGGCGGAAGTGCGCCACATGGCCTACGACGACGCCATCGCGTTCGGCGCGATGGCGCTGTTCGGCGAGAAGTATGGCGACGAAGTGCGCGTGCTGAAGATGGGCGGCTTCTCCACCGAGCTGTGCGGCGGCACCCATGTCGGCCGCACCGGCGACATCGGACTGTTCAAGATCGTCAGCGAAGCGGGCGTGGCCTCCGGCGTGCGCCGCATCGAGGCGGTCACCGGTGCCGGTGCGCTGGCCTACGTGGCCGACGAGGAGCGTCGTCTCGGCGAGCTGGCCCACCTGCTCTCCGGCAACGGCGACGAGGTGGTGGACAAGCTGCGCCAGCTGTTCGAGAAGCAGAAGAAACTCGAGCGCGAGCTGGAGTCGTTGCGTGCCAGGGCGGCGGGCTCCGCGACGGCGGAGCTCGCCGCATCCGCGTCCGAGGTGCGTGGCATCAAGGTTGTGGCAGCGCGCCTGGAAGGGCTTGATGCCAAGGCGCTTCGAGACAGCGTCGACCAGCTGAAGCAGCAGCTTGGCGACTGCGTGGTGTTGTTGGCCGGTGCGGCCGATGGCCGCGTCTCGCTGGTCGCCGGCGTGCACGGAGCGGCACTTGGCCGGATCAAGGCCGGTGAGGTCGTCGCCCACGTGGCCGGACAGATCGGCGGCAAGGGCGGCGGGCGTCCGGACATGGCGCAGGGCGGCGGTGACGACGTCCCGCAATTGTCGGCACTGCTTGCCGGGCTGCCTGGCTGGATCGGTGATCGCGCAGGCGCATGACGGAAGGCGTGGGAAAGGTGGTCAGGGTCCACTATGGGCTGATTGCGCCCCCCGTCGGGGCTCGGCTAGTATCAATGAATTGTCGATACCACGAGTTGCGGTGGTATTGCCTGCCAAGACAGTGATTCGCCTTGGCGGATGCCGGGGAAGGCGGAAAGGCCTTCGACGGAAACTGTCGTCGAACCGGTGACGGACTCAGGGGTGAGGATCCGTCGCGCGGAAGGCCTGTAACCACACCATTTGATGGAGTAGCAAACCATGTTGATTCTGACCCGTCGGGTCGGTGAAACCCTGATGATCGGCGACGAGGTGACCGTCACCGTTCTCGGCGTCAAGGGCAATCAGGTGCGTATCGGCATCAACGCCCCGAAGAACGTCGCGGTCCACCGCGAAGAGATCTACCAGCGCATCAAGGGCGAGGGCGAGAGTGGTGGCGCCTCGCATCACGAGGACGCCGCGGAGTAAGTGCCGAGGCTTTACCTCGACCGCGTCGGTCAGTATCCTTGCCGGCTCCGCAGCGATGCGGGCAAAAAACGGAGAGATGCCCGAGAGGCCGAAGGGGCTCCCCTGCTAAGGGAGTATAGGGTCAAAAGCCTTATCGAGGGTTCGAATCCCTCTCTCTCCGCCAGATACGCAAAGCGCCCCCTCGCGGGGCGTTTTGCGTATCTGGCGGAGAGCTGCCGGACGGGTTTCCCGTGCGCGCGGAGTCGATGCCCGCAGTCGGCTTCTGCTCGTCCCGCATGACGGGTTCACCGGTTTGCGCATTTGCGGGCGATCCACCGGGTGCCTGCGCATTCCGACCACGACGGCATCAGGTCGCAGGCAGGCCGCGCAGGTCCGCACCGGCAGGCGAGATCCGCAGCACGGAACCCTGGTCGTACCAGTCCCCGAGCACGATGCGTTCGGCCGGATGCCCGTCGAGCTCGAAGCGGTGCATCGCCGGGCGGTGCGTGTGGCCGTGGACGAGGCGGGTGACACCGGCGCTGCGCATCGCCTGTGCCACGGCATCGGCATTGACGTCCATGATGGTCTCCATGGTTGCCCCGGTATGCGCGCGGCTGTCCTCGCGCGCCTTGGCGGCGAAGGCCCGGCGGGCGTCGAGCGGCATCGCCAGCACCTGCGCGGCCCAGGCGGGCTGACGGACCTGGCGACGGACCGCCTGGTAGGCGACGTCGTCGGTGCACAGCACGTCGCCGTGCATGAGCAGGGTCGGCTGTCCCTGGATGACGTGCACCGTGCCGTCCTCAAGCCGGGTCAGTCCGGCACGCCGGGCGAACGCCTCGCCGAGCAGGAAGTCGCGGTTGCCGGCCATGAAATAGACCGGCACGCCCGCGTCGGCCACCGCCCGCGTCGCCGCGGCGATGCGCGCCGGAAGCTCCGCGTCGTCGTCATCGCCGATCCACGCCTCCACCAGATCGCCCAGGACATACAGCGCTTCGGCCGAGCGGACGTCCTCGCCCGCCATCCAGCGCTCGAACAAAGCGGTGATGCCGGGTCGGCCGGCATCCAGGTGAAGGTCGGATATGAGCAGGGTATGCACGCCGGTCAGCCGTGCCGGTCCCGGTGCGAGGCTGCCTTCGGCCGGGTTGCGGCCTTCGCCGATCGCGCCGCCGGGGCTACGCTGCCGGCTGCGGCCGGCGCCGGAACGCCGCCCTTGGCCGACTCGCCGACGATGTCCACCCCGGTGATCACCACCAGCGGGTTGGGGACGTCGCCGGCGAACGGCCCCTGGGCGCGCGTCGGCAACGAGGCGATCCTGTCGACCACATCCATGCCCTTGATCACCTTGCCGAACACCGCGTAGCCCCAGGTCAGGCCGCTCTGGCTGCCGACGAAATCGAGCCGTCGGTTGTCGACCAGGTTGAAGAAGAACTGCGAGGTGCCGGAGTTCGGGTCCGCACCCCGGGCCACCGCGATGGTGCCGCGCACGTTGGACAGGCCGTTGTCGGCCTCGCTGGCGATCGCCGGCCGCGTGCGGCGTGGCTGCAGGTCGCGCGTATACAGGCCCCCCTGCACCAGGTAGCCGGGAATCACCCGGTGGAACACGGTGCCCGCGTAGAAGCCGTCTCGCACGTACTGCAGGAAGTTCGCCACGCTCTTGGGCGACTTGTCCGGATAGAGCTCCAGCGTGATGTCGCCCAGCGAGGTATGCATCACGACTTCGGGACGCGGGGCAGCCGGCTCAGCGGCCTGGGCAGGTGCGTTGGCGGCGTCTTTCGGCGCCTTCTGCGCGAGCAGCATGGACGGGGCGATGAGCAGCAGGGAAAACAGGAAGGCTTTCAACGTGGATCTCGCGCGGGCCTGGAAGCCTTTGATGATACGCGCGCTCGCCCGTTGCAGGCGCGCCGGGTGCTGAATCGCGGCATGAGCCTGCAATCAGATCGCGCTGAGCGCGAGGGTGAAGCCCAGGTCCGACATCGGCCCGCGTTCCTGCTCCAGGTCCGCTTCGGTGAGCGGGTGCTGCTCCAGCCACGCGGCCGGCAGCGCCAGCCGCAGACGCTGGCGAGTGGCGGCCAGCCGCAGTGCCGGCAGCGACTCGGCGCGGCGCGCCCGACGGAACAGCACCGCCAGCCGCAGCAGGGCCGTGATCTGCCGCGCGATCAGCCGGTAGCGCTGCGGCAGCACCGAGATCAACGCTTTGTCGGGCTTGCGCCGGTGGAGCTCGACGATCGACGCGAGCAGCTGCTGCTCCTGGCGGGAAAATCCGGCCAGATCGGCGTTGCGCAGGATGTATGCGCCGTGGCGGTGGTACTGGCTGTGCGCGATGGCCAGGCCGATCTCGTGCACGCGTGCCGACCAGGACAGCCACTCGCGAGCCTCGGCGTCGAGCTTCCACTGGGAAGCGATCTGGTCGAAAAGCATCAGGGCGGTTGATTCGACGCGGCGTGCCTGCGCCCGGTCCACGCCGTATCGGGTGGCCAGCGCGTCGATGCTGGCAGTGCGCGGGTCGCTGCCGCCGGCACGGCCGAGCAGGTCCCACAGCAGGCCTTCGCGCATCGAGCTCTCGCATACCCGCAGGCGCTCGATGCCCAGCGCCTGGAACGCCGCTTCGAAGATCACCACGCCACCGGCAATCACCGGCGCGCGGTCGTCGGCCAATCCCGGGAGCTTGAGCGAGCCGATCTGCCCCTGGTCGAGCAGGGCGTCGCGCAGCGAGGCCAGCGACGCCGGCGTGATGCCGTCGTCGGACAGTTTCATCGCCTGCACCACCGAGCCGATCGCCTTGGCCGTGCCGGACGAACCGAAGGCCTCCTGCCAGCCGGCCTCGCGGTAATCCTCATCGAACTGCTGCAGCAGCAGGCCGATCTCTCCGCGCGCCTTCTGCCAGCGCTTGCGGTTGACCTTGCCGCCGGGAAAGAAGCGCAGCGTGGAGGCAATGCAGCCGACCTGCACGCTCTCGGTATGCAGCGGCGCCACGCCGCGGCCGATGATGAACTCGGTGCTGCCGCCACCGACGTCGATCACCAGCCGGGGCTCGCGCGAGGCGGGCAGGTCGTGGGCCACGCCGAGGAAGATCAGGCGGCCTTCCTCGCGCCCGGAGACCACCTCCACCGGGTGGCCGAGCGCGGCTTCCGCGGCGGTGAGGAAGGCCTGCGGCGAGGCCAGCCGGCGTACCGTGTTGGTGGCGACGGCGCGCACGTGCAGCGAGGGCAGGCCGGCCAGGCGCTGGCCGAACCGGGCCAGGCAGTTCAGCGCCCGGGCCCGGTGTTCGGCATCGAGCGTGCCGTCGCTGCGCAGGCCGGCGGCCATGCGCACGGTGTCGCGCAGGCGATCGATCACGCGCGGCTCGCCGTGTTCGACCCGGGCCACCACCATGTGGAAGCTGTTCGACCCCATGTCCACCGCGGCGACCAGTTCGCCATCGCGGATCGGCACGTTGTCGCCCAGCGTCATGCGAGGCACTCCCGGTGGCTTGGCGGGCGCGGTGCGGAGGTGGTGTGGGGCATGCTTGGATCCCTTACGGTTTGGTCGGCCCGCAGAGCTTGTCGAGCAGCGCCTGCTGGGCGTTGTAGGGCGGGCGGTCGCCGGGCGTCGCGCGCGTGTAGCGTCCGTTGCTGCCCAGCAGCCACGCCTGCGTGTTGTCGGCGAGCGTATTGGCCAGCGTTTCGTCGAACACGCGCTGGGCGAGCACCGGGTCGAGGATCGGGAAGGCCACCTCGATGCGGCGCATCAGGTTGCGCTCCATCCAGTCGGCGCTGGCGCAGTACAGCTCCGGCTCGCCGTCGTTGGCGAACCAGTACACCCGGCTGTGCTCGAGGAACCGGCCGACGATGGAACGCACGCGGATCCGCTCGGAGACCCCGGACAGCCCCGGCCGCAGCGTGCACGCGCCGCGCACCACCAGGTCGATGTCGACCCCGGCCCGGGAGGCCCGGTAGAGCGCCTCGATCACGTGCGACTCGTTCAGCGCGTTGAGCTTGGCGACGATCCGCGCGGGTTTGCCGGCGCGCGCGTTGGCGGTTTCGCGCTCGATCTTCGCCACCACGCTCTTGTAGAGGGTGAACGGCGAGTGCAGCAGGCGCCTGAGGCTGATGGTCGGTCCCAGCCCGGAGAGCTGCTGGAAGATCTTGTGCAGGTCCTCGCCGATCTCCTCGTTCGCCGTCATCAGGCCGATGTCGGTGTACAGGCGGCTGTTGGCCTGGTGGTAGTTGCCGGTGGACAGGTGCGCATAGCGGCGCAGCCGATCGCCCTCGCGGCGCACGATCAGCATCATCTTGGCATGGGTCTTGAAACCGACCACGCCGTAGACCACCTGCACGCCGGCCTCCTGCAGGCGGGTGGCGAGGCGGATGTTGGCCTCCTCGTCGAAGCGCGCGCGCAGCTCGATCACCACGGTGACGTCCTTGCCGTTGCGCGCCGCCTCGATCAGCAGGTCGACCAGCGGGGTGTCCTCGCCCGCGCGGTACAGCGTCTGCTTGATCGCCAGCACCTGCGCGTCCTGCGCGGCCTGGCGCAGCAGATCGATCACGGCCGCGAAGCTCTCGTAGGGGTGGTGCAGCAGCACGTCGCGCTGGGCGATCACGTCGAACTTGTTGCGGCTGGCCTCGAGCGTGGCCGGTACCCGCGGCGTGAAGCGGGGGAACTTCAGGTCCGGCCGGTCGACCCAGTCGTAGATCAGCCCGGCGCGGATGATGTTCACCGGTCCGTCGCAGCGGTAGACGTCGGCCTCTTCCAGATCGAAGTTCTCCACCAGCATGCGGGTGATCGCCCTGGGGCAGTCGGTGCCGATCTGCAGGCGCACCGGCCGGGCATAGCCGCGGCCCACCAGCTCCTCGGACAGCGCCCGTGCGAGGTTGTCGACTTCGGCCTCCTCCACCATCAGCTCGCTGTTGCGGGTGACCCGGAACTGGTGCGAGCCGAGCACCTTGAAACCCGGAAAGGCGAGGTCGACGAAGGCGTGCAGAAGCTCGGCAAGGAACACGAAGTGCTCGCCCGGACCGCTCACCTCGGCCGGTACGCGGATGATCCGTGGCAGCGAGCGGGGAGCCCGCACCAGAGCCATGTGGCCCTCGTGGCCGAATGCGTCGCGGCCCTTCAGCACCACCGCCAGATTGAGCGTCTTGTTGAGGATGCGCGGAAACGGATGCGCCGGGTCCAGCCCCAGTGGCGACAGCACCGGCAGCACCTCTTTCTCGAAATAGCCGCGCAGCCACTGGTGTTGCCGCTTGCTCCAGCGCTGCCGCGGCAGGATGCAGATCCCCTCCGCTTCCAGTCGCGGGCTGAGATCGTCC
>JAGWVM010000241.1 GCA_018970895.1 Lysobacteraceae bacterium
GCACGCGGCGATGGACGGCACGGTGAGCCTGTGCGACTGGCACGGCGGCTACGGCCGGGTGGTGGAGATCCGCCACGCGCACGGCCTGCGCACGCGCTACGGGCACCTGAGCCGCTTTGCCGCCGCCATCCGCCCCGGCAGCCACGTGCATCGTGGCCAGGTGATCGGCTACGTGGGCAGCACCGGTCTGTCGACCGGCCCGCACCTGTACTTCGAGATCTGGGAGCATGGCGTGCGCGTGAACCCGCTGCACCATGATCCGATGACCGTGGCTGCGCGGCTCGACACCCGCCAGCGGCGGCGCCTGCGCCAGCTCATCGAAAGCGTGCAGCAGACCTCATGACCCGATTCGACCGCTTCGGACCGCTCGCCCTGATGGCCCTGCTGTGCGGCCTGGCGCTGGCCCCGTCGGCGCGGGCCGGCGAGACGCATGCCCACGATCCGCACGCGCTGTGGAAGATCGTCCACGACCGCTGCGCCCCGGCGGCCGCCAGGGGCATCTATCCGCCGACGCCGTGCGCCGCCGTGCACGCGGGGCCGGGCGGCACCGCCGTACTGAAGGACCGCCGCGGCGCCTACCAGTACCTCGTGCTTCCGCTGGCGCGGATTCCCGGCATCGAGAGCCCGGCGCTGGTCCGGTCCGACGCGCCCAACTACCTCGCCGTGGCCTGGCAGGCGCGGCTTTACGTGGAGGCCGCGCTGGGCGCAGCGCAGCCGCGCGGCGTGCTGGGCCTGGTGGTGAATTCGCCGGAGGGCCGCTCGCAGGACCAGCTGCACATCCACGTCGACTGCATGCGCCGCGATGTCCACGACGCGCTGGTGCGGGCGCTGCCGCTCATCACCCATCGCTGGCACTGGCTGCCTGCGGGGCTGCCGCCGTCGGGCCATCGCTACATGGCGCGCTGGGTGGACGGCGCCCGGCTGCACGTCAATCCGTTCGCCGACCTCGCCCGCGCCCTGCCCGCCGGCGACGGCATGGCCCAGCACGGTCTGGCGGTAGTGGGTGCGTCGCGCGGCCCGGCACGGCCCGGCTTCATCCTGTTGAGCGACCGGATCGGCCACGGCGACCGCGCCAACATCGAGGAGCTGCAGGACGTCACCTGCGCGCTGGCGGATCGCACGCCCTTGCCCTGATCCTCACACGCCCACTCCGCGCAGCGCCGCGCACACCCGCGCAGTAGCATGGCCGTTCGGCCGGGCAGCGACCGGCGCACACGATGGGACGATCCGATGCAGGCAAGGCGATGGGTGGGCGTGATCGGCGCGCTGGTGCTGGGCGTGGCCCAGGCGACGCTGGCGACGGGCGCGGAGACCTTCGACCGCAGCGAAGGCCTCAACCTCAACCGCTTCGTGCGCCAGGGCGACGTCGCCGCGCACATCGTGCTGCGCTCGGGCACCGATCCGCGGCTGATCGTCGCCTTCCCCGCCGGCAACAGCGGCGTGGGGCTGTGGTTCGACGCGGTGTCTGCGCCGGCTCAATGGCGCTTCGATGGCCCGGCCACGCCACTGACCCAGGCTGACGCGAAGGGACGCCCGCTGCACGGCGTGCGCTTCACCGCCACCCTCCACGCCGCCGCGCTGGCACCGAAGCAGGCCGTGCTCTCCAGCATCCGCGTGCTGCGCGACTACCAGGGCCTGGGCACCGCGCCGACGCCCGTGCTCACCGATGCGCGCGTCGATGGCAACACGCTCGCGTGGTCGCGCGACCGCCTCGACGGCGCCCCCGGCTACGCGCTTTCGCTGACCGCGGTGCACGGCGCACTCAAGGACGGCCGCTTCGTCGCCGGCCCCGACGGCGACATCACGCTGACCATCACCGCGCTTTCCGGCGAGAAGCCACTGACGCCGGTATCCGGCCACGCCCTGCTCAACGGGCACGCGCAGAACGACCGCACCGCGCGCGAGGCGCTGGCCTTCCTCAGCTACCGCGAGAAATTCCTCGCAGGCTCGTGGCGCTTCGACACCTACTTCGGCCGCGACACGCTGATGTCGGTGCGCCTGCTGATGCCCGCGCTGCAGCCGGCGGCGGTGGAGACCGGCCTGCGCTCGGTGCTCGAACGCCTGTCGCCCGACGGCCAGGTGGCGCACGAGGAGGACATCGGCGAGTTCGCCATCCTCGACCACATGAAGACCGACGGCTCGCGCTCCGACGCCCCGGTCTACGACTACAAGATGGTCGACAGCGACTACCTGCTCGCTCCGGTGACGCAGGCCTGGCTGCTCGACGACGCGCGCGGCCGGGCCCGCGCGAAAGCCTTCCTGGCCGGCAAGCTCGGCGACGCCCACGCCGGCGATGCGCTGATGCGCAATCTGC
>JAGWVM010000242.1 GCA_018970895.1 Lysobacteraceae bacterium
GGCGCCCCGTCCGGCCGTGGCGCCAACCCGCAGGGCTCGACCAAGGGCAATCGCCCGCGTGGTGGCGAGGCGGGCGCGGCGCGCCAGGAAAGCAAGGCCGCCGCCGGCCAGGCACCGCGCCAGGACAAGGCCCCGTCCCGCCAGCAGCCGAAATTGGACAATGTCCAGGCCAAGGCAGAAACCGCACAGGCCGCACCTCCCGCTCCCCGTCCGGAGCGTTCGGCCCCGGCGCCAGCGCGCCCGCAGCCGACGGCATCTGCCATGACCGACGCCACGACCGAAGCGGTCGAGGATGCGCAGAAACGTGCCGCCGTGGCCGCGGATCCGACGGGCGAGGCCCTGCCATCGGCCGACGGTGCGCCGGATGCGGCCGACGGCACCGCACCGCGTCGCCGTCGCGGTCGTCGCGGTGGCCGTCGCCGTCGTCGTCACGACGAGAACGCCGCTGGCGGCACGACCGATGCGGCACAGCAGGCGGACGGTCTCGACGACGAGGACCGCGACGACCAGACGATCGATGCTCCGGTCGCCCCGAAGGCACCGCGGTCGATCGATCGACCGGTCGATACCGGGGTAACCGCTGCCGCCATCGTCACGGCCGGCATCACTGCTGCGGGTGAGGCGGACGTGCAGGGGCCGGTGTCGGCCGGTGCAGCCAGCGGCACCGATGACGCGGGCGCCACGCCGGTCAGCCAAGCGGCACTTTCGGCGGTGACGTCGTTCAATCTGCCCACCCTGCCGCCGCTCCCGGCTGCCGGCTCGGGCGAGGCATCGGCGACCGGGGCGGCGACGGTCGAACAGAAATCCGTCGACGGCTCGGTCGCGGCGGAAGTCACCTCGGCGGCCCCGGCGGAACCGGAGCAGCCTGCGCCGTCCACGTCCACGCAGGCTGTCGCAGACGCAGCAACCGACACCCTGTTGCCGCCGATGGCTGGCCAGGCGGGCGAGCCCGTCAGGGTCGAATGGCCGGCAGCGGCCGAGGAGGCGGTTGGCGCGGTGCCGGAGCCGGCGGTGGTGACGGTGACGACGGACGACACCGCGGTGATCCGTCCGGCCGTCATGCCGGCCCAGGGCGACCTGCTCGCGCAGGCTCCGCTGGTCGCGCCGGCCATCGACGCATCGGGCGAGGCCTCGCGCCCCGACGCGGTGATCGAGCCGCCGGCCGCTGCCGGTAAGCCCGACGCACCGCAAGCCGCCGAGGATTCGCCGGCTCCCGCAGCCGATGAAGCCGAGGCGGACGCACAGCACAAGCCGGAGCATCCCTCGGCCAAGTGACCGGCACCAACGCCGGCCTGCGGCCAGAACGACAAAAGCCGGGCGATGCCCGGCTTTTGTCTGTGGGTGTCGCGTCCGGATCAGGCGTTGGCGTGTTGGGCCTGGGTGTCGATCAGTCCATGGACCGCCATCAAGTGGGCGAGGCTGATCACATGGTCGACATTGAGCTTTTCCATCAGCCGCTGCTTGTAGGTCGACACGGTCTTGGGACTGAGGTTGAGCTGTTCTCCGATGAGCGTCAGTGGTTTGCCGCGCACCAGCATCATGGCGACCTCCAGCTCACGGCTGGAGAGCGTGTCGAACGGTGAATCACTGCCATCGAGCGTGGCCAACGCCAGTTGCTGGGCCACGGCCGGTGCCAGGTAGCGGCGGCCGCTGGCCACCTGGCGAACCGCGGCGAGCAGCTCTTCTGCCGAGCACCCCTTCGTCAGGTAGCCGAGGGCACCTGCATCCAGCAGGCGCTTGGGGAAGCGTGCGTCGTCGACCACCGTCACGATGACGATGTGGGTATGCAGTTTGGACCTGACCACCCGCTCGGTCAGTTCGATGCCGCTCATGCCGGGCATGTGGACGTCGACCAGGGCGATATCCGGTGCGAGGGTGCGGATGAGACGCAGCCCCTCTTCCGCACTGCCTGCCTCGCCGCGAATGCGGATATCCGGTTGCTGTTGCAGGATCATCCGGAAGCCGGTGCGAACCAGCTCGTGATCATCCACCAGGACAACATTGATCACTACGCTACCCTCCTTGGGTGACACATCATCTTGCGCGCAAACTCCGCTGCACGCCAGCCGCCGTCGAACGCCGTTCCGTGCACCACCACCGCTTCGGCGGCGCGGTGCGCCCGCGCTCCCGGCACCAGGGTGTCCGCGTGGATCACGGACGGAAAAAGCTTGCCATCAGCACGTCAGGCAACGCCGTAGGAACATGCCTACGGGCGGCGTACGGTATCGACCGCCGGTCGCCATAAATGTGGATCGGTTCGCACTGTGCCCGGATCGGTTGCGGAAACGCATGCCGGTCAGGC
>JAGWVM010000006.1 GCA_018970895.1 Lysobacteraceae bacterium
CGCGATGCCGATGCTGGCGAGCAGGAAGTTCTCGGTCTGGAAGTAGTGCAGGATGTTGGCGCGGGTCGCACCCAATGCTCGCCGCACGCCGATCTGCCGTCGGCGCTGCGCCACCCAGAAGCTGCCCAGCCCGACGATGCCCAGCGCGGTCACCACCAGCAGCGCCACGCACACGCCGGCGAGCAGCACGGCCATGGAGCGGTCCTGGCGGAAGAAGTCGCTGCGCATGTCGTCCCACACGTGGCGGTCGGTCACCACGCGGCGCGGATCGCTCTTCTCGAGCGCGGCGACCGCGGCGGCGAGCACGCGCTCGCGATCGGCCGGCGCCGTGCGCAGCACGTAGTTGCCGTCGAACACGCGCACCGGGAGGATGCCGGTGTACTGGGCGACCGCGTCGTCCCAGACCGAGGGCCGCACCAGTCCCTTCACCACGCCGACTACGCGGAGCGGCACCTCGCTGCCGACGTAGATCTGCTTGCCCAGCGCACTTTGTCCCGGCCACAGGCGCTTGGCCAGCGCCTGGGTGATCACGATCACGCTGGGCAGGTGCTTGAGGTCATCCGCCTGCGCCGCGTGGATCACCGCGTCGAGGTCCATGTAGTCGTCCGGCCGCAGCATCCGGCCGGCCACCAGCTGCAGGCCGAAGGCGCGATCCAGTCCCTCGCCGTAGTAGGTGGTCATGTTCAGCGTGGGCTGGTTCTGCTTGGGGTCCAGCTTGATGCCCGCGTTGTTGGACGACATGCCGAACGGCAGCTGGTTGACCGAGGCCACCGCGGTGACGCCCGGGATCTGCCGCATCAGGGCCAGGTCTTCGGCGGTGCGCGCCTTTTCGTCGTCGCGGGGGCCGATGTCGGCCAGCCGCAGATGCACCAGCTCGTGCTCGGCCACGCCGCTGGGCATGTCCATCCGGTGCAGGCGCTGGGTGATCAGGAACACCGCATTGCAGACGATGGCGCAGGTCAGCGCGATCTGCAGGACGAGCAGCGCGGCCGTGACCTTGTGCCGGCGCAGGGTGGCGAGGATCGGAAGGATATCCATGGCGGGCCTCACTGGCTCTTCAGTTGCAGGGCGGGCGTGACCTGGCAGGCGCGCCAGGCGGGCAGCAGGCCGGCCAGCAGGCTGGCGCCGACGGCCAGCACGAAGGTGGTCAGCAGCATGGCCGGATCGAGCCGGGCCAGCGCGGCGTAGTCCGAGGGCTGGTGGCGTACCGCCCACAGCCCGAGCAGCGCCAGGCCGAGGCCGCCGAGACCGCCGGCCAGCCCGATCACGCCGGACTCCACCAGCAGCTGGGTGAACACGTCGCGGCGCGAGGCGCCCAGCGCCCGACGCACGCCCAGCTCGCCGGCGCGGCGCATGAACTTGGCCAGCATCAGACCCACCGTGTTGACCAGGCACACCAGCAGGAAGCCGAACGCCAGGTACACCTGCAGGCGCACGTCGCCGGGCACCACCTTGTTGTAGTCCAGCCACTGCATGAGGCTGCGCAGGCGCACGTTCGGCGGACGCTGGAAGCGGCCGAGGTCATGCTGCTCACGCGAGTAGTTGACGAGGAACTGCCGGTACGCGGCCACCTGGCCGGGACTGTCGAGCTGCACCCAGAACTGCAGCCAGGTGCAGGTGGCCGTCTCCAGGTGCGCGTCGTCGCCGCCGCCGCGGCCCCAGCAGTCCATCGAACCGTTGCGGCCCAGCCGCAGGTCGCGGAACGTGCTCAGCGGCAGGAACACGTCCTCCGCATCGCCGTAGCTGCCGGTGTTGAGGTCGTAGAAGTGCGGGTTCGGATGCCAGTGGTCGAGCACGCCGATGACCCGGAACGCGGTGTCCTTGATGCGCAGCGTGCGCCCGGTACTGTCCTTGCCGCCAAAAAGTTTCTCGTTGAGCTTGCGCGTGATCACCGCCACGCGGGCCTTGGCATCGTCATCGGTCGCAGTCCAGCCGTGCCCGTACAGGAACGGTACCCGGAACATGGCGAAGAAGTCGGCGGTGGTGTAACGCGCCTCGCTGAAGAACGGATCCATGCCCGACTGCGCCGGCTGCACCGGCACCGCGCCACCGCTCATCAGCGCCTGGCGCGTGCCGCGATGGGCCTTGAGCAGGTTCATGCCGTCGATCCAGGTGACCTGAGCTGGCGGCTCCTTTCCCGGCTCGTAGTTGTCCTTGTCCTGCGGATCGAGCTGCGGATAGAACAGCGTGCCGCTCGACCCCGGGATCGGATCGCCCGAGAGCACGTGGAACACGGTCAGCGTGGTCATGCTGGCACCGATGCCCAGCGCCACGGCGAACACCATCAAGGCGGTGAGCGCCTTGTTGCGCCGGAGGCTGCGCAGGGCCAGGTCGAGGTAGTAAGCAAACATGTCGTGGGTTCCCCAGGGTGTCGCCGGACGCCTTCCTGCGGCGTGACCGGGCCGTTGCGTGTCATGCGCGGACGGGCCGGACGCCCTCATTCAACGGCCTGGTGCCCGTAACTCAGCACGCGGGTGATCTGCCAGGCGTCGCCCCGGTGGCGCCACACCACCACGAAGTTGGCGATGCCGTCGCACTTGCCGGTATCGAACTGGCAGAAGCGGTGCACGCCCTGCTCGATGGCGCCGAAATCCCTGATCGGGAACACCTGCAGGCTGCCGGCGACCAGCTCGCGCCGGAAATGGCCGCACACGTTCTGCCTGGTCCGCGCGATCATGTCCTTGCGCGTCCAGGTCACGCCGCCGTTGTCGTGATAGAACTCGACGTGCGGCGCGAAATAGCTGGCATGCTTGCGCAGTTCTCCCGGATCGCTGCAGCGGTTGAAGGCGTCGAAGACCGCCGTGTCCAGCGCGGAGATCGTGACGAACAGGGGATCGGTGTGAGCCAGCCCGGCCGGGTGCGCATCCGCCGCCGACACGGTCGGCGCCCCCGCAAGGGCCAAGCCCGCGGCAAGCCCCATCAGGGCGGAAAGTGGCTTCACGAAGATTCCCCTGGTTGCGAGGTAGCGGGAGGGACGCTGCGGGCACGCCACGACCGACGGTCCCGGTGGCATCCGGACCGGCCGGGATCCGGGCGGCGCGCGGCGGGCGTGTCGCGGGCAGCTCATACGGACCGGGTGGCTTCCACCGGCGACACGCGCGAAGCGCGCAGCGCCGGGGCGAGCACGGCGCCCTGCCCGATCAGCAGCAGCGCAACCACGCCGACGGCGACGTAGACCATCGACAGTCGATGCATCTCGAAGTGGGTGACCATCCACAGGTTCAGGCCCACCGCCATCGCCGTGCCGACCACCACACCGGCCAGGCCGATCAGCAGGTTCTCGGTGAGGAAGTAGCCGAGGATGTCGCTGCGGGTCGCGCCGAGCGCACGGCGGACGCCAATCTGCCTGCGGCGCTGGCCGACCCAGAAGCTGGTGAGTCCGACGATGCCGGCGGCGGTGATCGCCAGCAGCACCACGCACACCACGGTCATCAGCAGGGCCATGCCACGGTCGGTCTTGTAGGCCGCCTCGCGCACCTCGGCGAAGCTCCGCACGCCGGTGTCGTCGCGCAGCACGCGCATGCGGTTGGTCTTCATCAGCTGCGCCGGCACGGTCTTCAGCAGCGCGTCGAGCCGGCCCGGTTCGGTGCGCACGAGGTAGCTGCCGAAGGCGCCGGTGAGCTGGATCGGCAGCAGCACCGAGTGCTCCATGAAATTGTCCGCGAAGGTGCCGCTCCACGGCGTCTGCAGGCGCTCGACGACGCCGATGATCGTGCTCGGCCTGGCGTTGCCCATGATGTACACCGTCCGGCCCAGCGCGTGTCCGTCGGGAAACACCTTGTCGGCCAGCGCCTTGCTCACGATGATCTCCCCGGGCGCCTCGACCTTCTGGGCGTCCTGCCAGCTGATCTCGTCGGCGCGGAAGTTGCGCCCGGCGATGAGCTTCAGGCCCATGGTGGCCACGGCGTGGTCGTCGGCAAAGTACAGCGTGGCCGCGGTAATCGCCTTCCTGGCATCCGGGTCGGTCTGCACGCCCATCGACCAGCCCCCGCCGCGCAGCGGATAGGAATTGATCGCGGTGGCGTCGACCACGCCGGGGATCTGCCGCAGCGTGGCGAGGTCGGCCTTGACCAGCGGTTCGCTGCTGGTGGCACCGGTACCGACGAAGCGGTTCTGGACCGTCAGCAGGTGGGTCTCGACCATGCCGGTGGGGCGCGCCACGCGGGCCAGCCGCTCGCGGATGATGAAGGTCGCGTTGCACACGATGGCCAGGGTCAGCGCGATCTGCATCGCGATCAGCAGCGTGCCGGCCTTGTGACGCTTGAGCGCGGCGAGGATGGGTTGGATCTGCACGTTCATCGTCCGCTCCGGATCAGTTCGACTTCAGCTGCCACGCCGGCTGCACCTGGGCGGCGCGCCACGTGGGGTAGAACGCGGCCAGCACGGTGGCGCCGATCGCCACCAGCACGGTGAGCGCGACCAGCGACAGGTCCACCGTGGCGAGCCGGGCGATGTCCTTGCTGAAGACCAGGCCCACGCCGTAGACCCCCACTCCGGTGAGCAGCAGGCCGAGCACGCCACCGGCCAGGCCGACCGCGCCGGCCTCGATCAGGAACTGCGCGTACACCGTGCCGCGTGAGGCGCCCAGTGCCCGGCGCACGCCGATCTCCGGGGCGCGCCGCATGAACTTCGCCAGCAGCAGCCCCACCGTGTTGACCAGGCAGATCAGCAGGAAGCCCAGCGACACCATCAGCGAGATCTTGGTCTCTGGCGGCACCACGTGCTGGAAGTCCAGCCACTGGGTGACGTTGCGAAGCCTCACGTTCGGCGCCCAGGTGAAGCGTCCTGCACGCTGCTGCTCGGCGGCATAGCCGGTGAGGTAGCGGTGATAGGCAGCCACGTCGGCGGCGGTGGGCAGCTCCGCCCAGTAGGCGATCCAGATGCACTCCGAGCGCAGCCAGCCGTCCCAGCCGCTGTCGGCCGGCGTGCTGCAGTTGTTGTTGCCGCCGGTCTGCATCTGCATGTCGATGGCCCGGGTGAACGGCAAGAACAGGTCGACCGGATCGCCGAAGCCCTGCGTGTTGACCGGATCGAAGAACAGCGGCTGCGGGTTCCAGGTATCCATCACGCCGGTGACCCGGTAGGTGTGGCCGTCGAGGTCGACCTCCCGGCCCACGCTGTTCGCGCCGCCGAACAGCTTGTCGTTGAGCGCCTTGCCGATCACCACCACGGCGCCGTGTGCCTGGTCCTGGTCGTGCCCCCAGGGACCGCCGTACAGGAACGGGATATCGAACATGGCGAACACGTCGCTGTACGCCGCGTAGGCCGAAGCGTTGAACGGCATCTTGCTGGCGTCGGCGGGAATCACCGACGGCGCCACCGGATACATCGGGCTCTCGCGCAGCGCCTTGTGGGCGCGCACGAGGTTGCTGGCGTCGGTGTAGCTGAGCGCGTTCGGCGGCTCGCCCTTGTCCAGGTCCGAGGGTTTCCAGTTGGCGACCTGCACCGCGAACAGCTGGGACGACTTCTGCGGGATCGGGTTGTTGGAGGTGGCCCGGAACACCGCGTAGGTGGTCATCGACGCGGCCACGCCGAAGCCGATGGCCATGACCATCAGCGCCGTGAGCATCGGGTTGCGCCGCAGGCTGCGCAGGCCGAGCTGGAAGTAGTAGGCAAACATGCTGGGGATCCCGGGTTGGATGACGACGGTGCGACGCATGGCCCGCTCCCGCGGGGCGACCCGCGGGAAGGAGCGCCGGGCGTCAGGCATCGACGGCGCGGGCCGCGTGCGCGTGGAAGCGCGGGTCCTCGCCCAGGTCGACCACCTGGCCATCGATGATGTGCACGTTGCGCTGCGCGCGCGCGGCCAGCTCCGGATCGTGCGTGACCATCACGATGGTGGCGCCTTCGCGGTGGATCTCCTCCAGCAGCTCCATCACGCCGCGGGCCATCTGGGTGTCCAGGTTGCCGGTCGGCTCGTCCGCCAGCAGCAGGCGCGGACTGCCAGCCAGCGCGCGGGCGATCGCCACACGCTGCTGCTGGCCGCCGGAGAGCTCGGCCGGGTAGTGCTTGGCGCGCGAGGCCAGGCCGACGCGCTCGAGCGCATCCATGATGCGCTGCTTGCGCTCGGGGCCTTTCATGCCGCGATAGCGCAGCGGCACCTCCACGTTGTCATACACGTTGAGGTCGGGGATCAGGTTGAACGCCTGGAAGATGAAGCCGATCTTTTCGTTGCGGATCTTCGAGCGGGCGTTGTCGTCGAGCCGGCTGACCTCGATGCCGTCCAGATGGTAGGTGCCGCCGGTAAAGGTCTCCAGCAGGCCGGCGATGGTCAGGAAGGTGGTCTTGCCCGAACCCGACGGACCGGTGACGGCGACGAACTCGCCCTCCTTCACGTCGATGTTGAAGTCGCGCAGCGCGTAGGTCTCCACCACTTCGGTGCGGTAGACCTTGGACAGGTGGGTCATCTTGAGCATGGCTTTTCCTTACTCGGTGGTGGATCGGTCAGTGGTGGCGCGGATCAGCTGCTGATCGCCACGCGCTGGGCGCCCTTGAAGCTGTCGGTACCGGAGATCACGATCTTGTCGCCTTCCTTCAGGCCGTCGAGGATCTCCACCTTGTCGATGCTGCTGGCGCCGACGCGGATCGGGGTCTTGGTGGCGATGCCGTCGCGCACCACGTAGGCGTAGTTGCCGCCGGACTCATCGACGAAGGAACCGCGCTGCACGGTCAGCACGTTGTCGCGCTTGTCCAGCAGCACGCGCACCGACAGGCGCTGGCTCTGGCGCAGCTGCTTGGGTGTGGCGCCGTCGAAGGCCAGCCGGGCGGCGACTTCGCCGTTGACCACCTCCGGCGAGATCGCGCTGACCTTGCCGTGCCAGGTCTGGCCGTTGCCGGTGATCTCGCCGGGCATGCCGATCGCCAGGTCGCGGGCGAAGCTCTCCGGCACCTGCATCTCCACCTGCAGCGCAGTCAGGTCGATCACGCTGAGCAGCTGGGCATCCTTGGCCACGGTGGCGCGCTCGGCGATGAACAGCTGGCCGACCTGGCCGTCCACCGGCGACTTCACGTTGAGGTCGTCGACCTGGCGCTGCAGGTCCTGCACGAGCAGCTTCTGCCGCTCGAAGGCGAGCTTCTTCGATTCGATGTTGAAGTTCAGGCTGTCGTTGTCCAGGCCGAGGTTGGCCCTGGCGTGGCGCTCGGCGATCTGCGCCTTTTCCAGCGTGTCGTGGGCGGTATCGACGTCGGTCCTGGACACCGCCCCCTTGGCATAGGCGGCCTCGTTGCGGTCCAGCGTGCGCCGGGCGGCCTGGGCGTCGATCTGCGCGTTGTCCCAGGCCTGCTGCAGGGCCGCGCGCTGCTTCCTGGCGTCGATCTGGGCGCGCTTGTAGTCGACCTCCATCGCATCGGCGTTGGACTGTTCCTGCGCCAGCTTGTTGGTCAGCTCGGGGCTGACGATCGTGGCCAGCACGTCGCCCTTCTTCACCGTGTCGCCGGCGTGCACCTTCAGCGTGACCGCGCCGCCCGAGGTCGCGTAAAGGGTCGGGCTGTTCGCCGCCACCACCTTGCCCTCGGCGGCGATGTCGCGCACGAACAGGCCGCGGGTCACGGTAGCGAACGCCAGCCGCGAGGCGCTGACCGAGGCGTCGGCCGAGAACAGCCGCATGACACCCGGCATCGCCATCGCCAGCACGGCGAAGACGCCGACGCCCGCACCGATCAGCAGCAGGCGGCGCTTGCGGTTGGGCTTGACCTCGACCAGGCGGTCTTGGGCGGAGGTGTCACGGATCATCGTTCGGTCCCCAACGGCTGCGGACAGGTGCAGCCACGAGGACACTTGAGCAACGCGCGTGCCAAGGCACCGCACCACCCGAAAACGTCATCGGATCAGAAGGATACGCCGGACGCCGGCCGCGCCCTGCGGTGTCCGCGGACACCGGGGCGGACAGGCGGACAAGGCCGCGGACAGGACGTCCGGGCCCGCCCGCCGGGCTTTACCTGGTGAGGATCAGTTTGTCATTGCGGGTCAGGCGCAGGTGGTATTCGCCGCCCTGGTGGCGGATCACCAGCTCGCGCGCGCCCTGCAGCAGCAGGTCGCTGCTTATGCTGGGCGAACCGGGCATCTCGCGTGGGAGGTCCGGCGTGACGGCGGTTCGGGCCGAAGCGTCGGCGGCGGCGATGCGCAGGGGTGGATGCATGTCATGGGCTCCGCAAAGAGTTGCGGATCAGATGGTAACGATTCGCATTTGCAAGTCAACCGGCCGCATCCCGATCCCGGACACTCGGGCGGACGGCCCAGGCGCCGATGATCCGGTGCAGTGCGTCCAGCCCGTCGAACAGCGCGGCCGGCCCCGGCTGCAGGATGATCGGCGACTTCACCTCGTGCAGCTCGCCGTCGCGCACGGCGGGAATCGCCCCCCAGCCCGCGCGTGCGGCCACCTTCTCCGGCCGGAAGCGCTTGCCGCACCAGGAGCCCAGGATGATGTCCGGCGCGCGGGCGATCACCGGGGCACCGTCGGCGAGGATCCGCTGCCTGGCCAGCGGCTCGCGTGCCCGCTCCGGAAAGATGTCGTCGCCGCCGGCGAGGTTGATCAGCTCGGCGACCCAGCGGATACCGGTGATCAGCGGCTCGTCCCATTCCTCGAAGTACACCTTGGGCCGGCGCGGCAGCGCATCAGCCGCCGCGCGCACGGCGGCGATGTGCGCTTCCGCGCGTTGCGCGTACGCCTCGGCCTTGTCCAGCGCGCCGACCATCGCGCCGAGCCGCCGGATGTAGGCCAGGATGCCGTCCACGCTGCGGTGATTGGAGATCCACACTTCCACGCCCGCCTTGATCAGCTCGCGCGCGATGTCGGCCTGGATGTCGGAGAAGCCGATCGCCAGATCGGGCTTGAGCGCGAGGATCTCGCCGATCTTCGCGCTGGTGAACGCCGACACCCTGGGCTTTTCCCGGCGCGCGCGCGGCGGGCGCACGGTGAACCCGGAGATGCCGACGATGCGGTGCTCCTCGCCCAGCGCGTAGAGCACCTCGGTCGGTTCTTCGGTGAGGCAGACGATGCGCTGGGGAAAAGCGTCGGGCATGGCGGGCGATCGCGGCAACGGGTGGCCGCCCATGGTAGCGGCGTACTCAGCCCGCGCCGATCACGGTCACCTGCACCCGGCGCTGGTGCGCGTCGGTGCGGTGCTCCCACAGGTACACGCCCTGCCAGGTGCCCAGCGCCAGCCGGCCGCCGTGCACCGGCAGCGTGAGACTGACGCCGGTAAGGACGGAGCGCACGTGCGCCGGCATGTCATCCGGCCCTTCGTCGTCGTGACGGAACAGCGGATCGCCATCGGGAACGGCACGGGCGAACCATCGCTCCAGATCCTCGCGGACAGTCGGATCGGCGTTCTCGCCGATCAGCAGCGAGCAGCTGGTGTGGGCGGTGAACACGTGGGCCAGTCCGGTCTGCACGCCGCTGGCGGCGATCGCGTTGGACAGCTCGTCGGTGATCTCGCTGAAGCCGCGCCCGCGCGTGTGGACGACGAAACCGCCCTGGGCGACATGCTCGACAGGCTGGCGGCGCACCGTGGCGGACTCCTCAGGGATACAGCAGGCGGTGGGTCCAGGTCTGGCCGTGACGGCTCCAGCGCACGCGTTCGTGCAGCCGGAACTGCGCGCCGTACCAGAACTCGATCATGTCCGGCTCCACCACGTAGCCGCCCCAGTGCGGCGGCCGCGCCACGTCGCGGCCCTCGAATTCCTGCTCGTAGCGGGCCACGCGCTGCTCGAAGGTCTCGCGGTCCGGCAGGGTCTGCGACTGCAGCGACGCCCAGGCGCCGATCTGGCTGCCGCGCGGACGGCTGGCGAAGTAGGCGTCCGACTCCTCCGGCAACAGCTTGCGCGCGATGCCTTCGACACGCACCTGCACGCCCTCGCGCACCTCCTTCCAGTGGAAGTCGAGGGCGACCTGCGGATGCGCGTCCAGCTGGCTGCCCTTGTCGCTCTGGTAGTTGGTGAAGAAGCGCAACCCGCGCTCGTCCACGCCTTTCAGCAGCACGATGCGCGAGCTTACCCGCCCGGCGGCGTCGACGGTCGCCAGGTTCATGGCGGTGGGCTCGCGGTCGCCGCTGGCCTTGGCCTCCTCCAGCAGCTGCGTGAAGGTGTCCAGAATCTCGCGATTGAGCATAGGTCTTGAATCGTGGCCGGTGCGCGTCATCATGGCGCGGATGAACGAAGATCCTAGCATGCAGAATCAGGCCCTGGCCGTGCTTCTGCTCGACCACTACGCCGGACGCATCGCCCGGGCGCGACGCCCGTACCTGATCGGCCTGTCGGGCCTGCAGGGCAGCGGCAAGAGCACCCTCGCCCGCGTCATTCGGACGCAGGCCGAGGCTCGCGGCATCCCCACCGAGGTGCTGTCACTGGACGATTTCTACTACGCCCGATCGGACCGCGAACTGATGGCGCGCGAGATCCATCCGCTGCTGCGCACCCGCGGCGTGCCGGGTACGCACGAGATCGAGCTGCTGATGTCGGTGCTTGCCGGACTTCCGCAGGCGTCGGACAGGTTGCCGGTACCCTACCCGCGCTTCGACAAGGGCCGCGACACGCGCCTCCCACCCTCGCGCTGGCCGAAGGTCACGCGGCCGCCGAAGCTGGTGATCCTCGAAGGCTGGGCGCTGGGCATCCGGCCGCAGAACGCGGCCGCGCTGGTTGCTCCGGTGAACGAACTGGAGCGCAACGAGGATCCGGACGGCGCCTGGCGCCGCTGGGTCAACAAGCAGCTGCGCGGCTACCAGCCGCTGTGGCGCAAGCTCGACGCGCTGATCGTGCTGCAGGCGCCGAACTGGGATGTCGTACGCCGCTGGCGCAGCGAACAGGAGCAACGCCTGATCGCGCGGCATGCTCCGCTGGCGATGGACGACCAGGCGATGCAGCGCTTCCTCGCCCATTTCGAGCGGCTCAGCCGGCACGCGCTGGGCACCCTGCCGCAGCTCGCGGACAGCTGGGTCGAGTACGACACCGAGCGCCACGTGATCGGACTCAACCACAATTGAGTCCGATCCACCGCACTCAGCCGCCCGGTTCCACCTGTACGGCCGTGCCGTAGGCCAGCACCTCGGTCACCCCCTGGGCGACCTCGTTGGCGTCATACCGCATGCCGATCACCGCATTCGCACCCAGTGCCGCGGCGTGGTCGAGCATCAGCTCGAACGCGTCGACGCGCGCCTTTTCGCACAGCTCGGTGTACAGCGAGATGTTGCCGCCGACCAGGGTCTGCAGCGCCGCGCCCACGTTGCCGACGACGCTGCGCGAGCGCACGGTGATGCCGCGCACGATGCCGAGCGGACGCACCACGCGATAGCCGGGAACGTCGTTGGTGGTACTGACCATGTGGCGGGAAACCGGAGTAGGCATGATGGACTCCTGGTGGCAGGCAGCTGCGCGACGGCAGCCGGTTCAAGACGATGCGACATCGTCCCACAGCGCCGCGTAGCCGGCACGTGCATCCGGCCACCGCGGTGCCCAGCCACTGGCACGCAGGCGCGCGTTGGACAACCGCTTGCTGCCGATACCCGCAGGGGCCGGCCCCTCGGCGGGCGGCGGCGCCCCGACCAGCGTGGCGAGACGGTCGTACAGCACGTCCAGCGGCAGCGGCGTGTCGTCGGCGCCCAGGTAGACCGGATGTGGATCGGGCACGGCGAGCAGATGGGCGATCGCGGCGGCCGCGTCGTCGACGTGGATGCGATTGGCCCAGTGCGGGAGGCCACGCGGTACGCGGGCCTGTCCCGCGCGCAGGCGCTCGAGCAGTTGCAGTCGCCCGGGGCCGTAGAGTCCGGCCAGGCGCAGCGCGACCGATCGCACCGGCTGCGCGGCCAGCCAGCGCTCGGCCTCGAGCAGCACCGCACCGTTGAAGCCCGGCGGATCGGCGGGCGTGTCCTCGTCCACCCAGGCGCCGTCGTGGTCGCCGTGGACCGCGCTGGAGGAGACGAACAGCACGCGGCGCAGCGCCGATGGATCCAGCGCCGCCATCACCCGGCGCAGGCCGTCGACGAACACCGCGCGGTACGCCGTCTCCGTGCGTGCGCCCGGCGTGGGCAGGTGCACCAGCTGCGTGATGCCGGATGGCAGCGCGGGCATACCGTCGTCGCGCGAGAGGTCGCCGGCCAGCCAGGCGATGCCGTCAGCGGCGCCCTGCGGCGGACGCCGGCGCAGGGCGAACACCGCATCGCCGCGGGCCCGCAGCCGCTGCGCCACGCGCTGGCCCAGATCGCCGCAACCGGACAGCAGCACGCGCTCGCTCATGGCCCTGGAATTCCCGTCGGATGCCGGATCGGCCCCTGCTAGCATGCGGCCATGAATCCGTCGTGCAATCTCTTCATCGTCGGACCGACCGGAGCCGGCAAGACCTCGATCGGCCGACGCCTCGCCGAACATTACCAGCTCGCCTTCGTCGACCTCGACCAGGAGATCGAACGCCACTGCGGCGTGCCGGTCGTCACCGTGTTCGAGCTGGAAGGCGAGGCCGGCTTCCGCCGTCGCGAGAGCGACCTGCTCGACCAGTGCACGAGCCGACCGGGCATCGTCCTGGCGACCGGTGCCGGCGCCGTGCTCGACCCGGCCAACCGCCGGCACCTGACCGAACGCGGCTACGTGCTGTGGCTGCAGGCCGGCATCGAGCAGCAGCTCGAGCGGCTCGCCCGCGATACCAAGCGGCCGCTGCTGGCCGGCGAGGATCGCCGCGCGAAGCTCACCGCGATGCGCGAGGTACGCGAACCGCTGTACCGCGAACTGGCCGACCTGGTACTGCCGGACGAACACGAGAACGTGCAGGCGGCCACCCAGCGCGCCATCGCCCTGATCGACACCCACTGGAACCGCACCCGAGCCGCATGAACATCCCCGCCCCACGCTCCATCGACGTCGCCCTCGGCCACCGCAGCTACGCGGTGCGCATCGGCCCGGGCCTGCTCGCCGACAGCGCCGCCTGGCGCACCGCGATCCGCGGTCGCCACGTGCTGGTGATCAGCAACACCACGGTGGCGCCGCTGTACCTGGACACGGTGGCGAAGGGGCTGGAGGGTCTAACCTGGGACGCCTTCCTGCTCGAGGACGGCGAGGCCCACAAGACCTTCGACAACGTCGGCCGCGCGCTCGCGGCGCTGGCCAGGCTCGGCGCCACCCGCGACGCCTGCATCATCGCGCTGGGCGGCGGCGTGGTCGGCGACCTGGCCGGATTCACCGCGGCCTGCTGGATGCGCGGCATCGACTTCATCCAGCTGCCGACCACGCTGCTGGCGATGGTCGACTCCTCGGTCGGCGGCAAGACCGGCGTGAACCTGCCGGCCGGCAAGAACCTGGTCGGCGCCTTCCACCAGCCGCGCGGCGTGTTCGCCGACATCGGCACCCTGGCCACCCTGCCCGCGCGCGAATTCCGCGCCGGCCTGGCCGAGGTGGTCAAGGGCGCGGCGATCGGCGATGCGGCGTTCTTCGGCTGGCTGGAGGCGCACGCCGACGCGCTGGCCGCGCGCGACCCGGCCACGGTGAGCGAGGCGATCGCGCGCAAGATCGCCTACAAGGCCGGCGTGGTCGCCCGCGACGAGACCGAACAGGGCGAGCGCGCCCTGCTCAACCTCGGCCACACCTTCGGCCACGCGCTGGAAACCGCCGGCCGCTACACCACCCTGCTGCACGGCGAGGCGGTGGCGGTCGGCATGGTGCTGGCCGCGCAGCTCTCGCAGCAGCTGGGCATGAGTACGCTGGACGACACCCTGCGCCTGCAGCGCCTGCTCGACACGCTGGGACTGCCCACCGACATCCCCGAAGGCATGGACCCGCAGCAGCTGCTTGCGCTGATGCGGCTGGACAAGAAGAACACCGCCGGCACGCTGCGGTTGATCCTGTGGCGCGGGATCGGCCGGGCGGAGATCGTCAGCGGCGTGGCCGAAGATGCCGTGCTCGGCGTACTGCAGGCAGCCGCGTAGGAGCCCGCTCGCGGGCGATGCCTTGGGCTTTTGCTTCGATGGGGATCAGGATGGGGATCAGGAGCAGGAGCATCGCCCGCCAGCGGGCTCCTACGCCGGTTGTCCGTCAGACCTCGTGGTGGATCGCTTCGACCGGCATCGCCCCGGCCTTGCGCGCGCTGCGCCGCGGCGCCAGCTCCACCAGGTACATCGCCGCCAGCACCAGTGCGCCGCCGCCGAGCATGCGCCAGGTCAGCGACTCGCCGCCGAAGGCCACCGCGAAGCCGGCGGCGAACACCGGCTCCAGCGTCATCACGATCGCCGCGCGGGTGGCCGGCATGTGCGCCTGCGCCCAGGTCTGCACCAGCATCGCGCCGGCACCGGCGGCCAGTGCCATGTAGACCAGTGCGAACCACACGCCGCGGTCCGGCGGCAGCTTCGGCCCGTGCGGCAGGGTGGCCAGCAGGCACACCGCGGCGATCGCCAGCATCTGCACCGTGGACAGCGCGAAGGCATCGCCCGGCCGCGACCACTGCCCCAGCCCGACGATGTGCAGGCCGTAAAGCGCGGCGGAAATCAGCACCAGCACCACGCCCTTGTTCACGCTGAAACCCTGCAGCGAGAGCAGCGCCAGCCCACCGGTCGCCAGCAGCACCGCCGCCCAGGTCACCGAGGGCATGCGCTGGCGCAGCAACAGCGTGCCGAGCAGCGGGGTAAACACCACGTACATGCCGGTGACGAAGCCGCTGACGCTGGCCGATGCGTAGATCTGCCCGGTGGTCTGCAGCAGCTGGGCAATACCGTAGAGCGTGCCCAGAGCCAGGCCCTGCAGCCATTGCCGCCGCGGCAGCCGCATCAGCGGACGGGCGAACAACAGCGCCATCGCCAGCGCGGCGATCACGAAGCGCACGGCCAGGAAATCGGCCACCGCGACGCGCTGCACGACGTCCCTGATGAGAAAGAACGTGGACCCCCATACCGCGGTGACCACGACCAGCGCGAGGGTGGCAAGCGCGCCGGTGCGCGCGGGGGACGTGCTCATGCGGGGTCCGTGAGGGAGGTGCGCCGGCGCAGCAGCTGCCCGGGCACCTGCAGCGCGAAGTGCGCCCAGATGCCGAGCCAGACCAGCGCGGCGACGTGCGGCTTGCGCGCGGCCGGATCGAACTTGCGGAACCAGCGCCACATGCCGCGATGCTTGTGGCGGCTGACGAAGACCGGGCGATGGCGGCTGGAGCCGCCCTTGCCGTGCAGCACGCGCACGTCGCCGGCGAGCATCACGCGATAGCCGGCGTCGCGCACGCGGCGGCACAGGTCCAGGTCCTCGCAGTGCAGGAAGTAGCCTTCGTCGAAGCCGCCGAGGTACTCGAACACGCGGCGCGACACCAGCATCAGCGCGCCGGACACGGCCTCGGCCTCGACCGCGTGGCCGGGCATCGGTCCGTCGATGTTCACGCCCTCGCCGGGGCGGCCGAGCATCGTGTTGAGCGAGCGCTGCAGCAGCGGGTCGCGCCGGTACGAGGCGGGATCGGGACGGCCTGCGGCATCGCAGACCACCGCGCCGACCAGGCCGGTGCGCGACTGCGCGTCGAAGGCGGCGACCAGCCGCGGCACGGTGTCGGGCTCGAGCAGGCAATCCGGATTGAGCACCAGCAGGCGCTGCCCGCCCGCACGCTTGGCGGCGCGGTTCACCGCCGCGCCGAAGCCGAGGTTGGCGTGGTTGAAGATCACCGTAAGGCGCGGCTCCTGCTCGAGCGCGCGCGCGACCGCCTCAGGGATGCCGTCGCGCGAGCCGTTGTCGATCAGCAGCACCTCGCGCACGCCGGGACTGGCGAGCGCGCGCCGCACGCAGTCGTGCAGCCCCGGGCCGCTGTCGGCCGAGACCACGATGACACTGACGTCGCGCACGCCCGCGGGGGACGCGGGGGGAAAAGGAGGGGAGCTCACCGGCGCAAGTATGCGCGCGCGGTACCGATTCGCAAGCGGCTCAGCGGGACGATTCGCGTTGCAGCGCCTGCTCCAGCGGCAAAGGCATGTCGCCCTCGCCTGACTGCAGCCAGGGCTGGCTTTCGAACCAGCCGCACAGGTGTCGGCGCCGCAGGCGGCAGGAGCGCCCGTCGCCGGTGTGCCACAGCAGCACACCGGGCGTCAGCTCGACCGCCAGCCAGCCGCCCGCCGGATCGATCGCGCAACGGCCAGACGGCGCCTCGATGCCACGGCCATCGTCAAGCCGGAACCCGGCGAAGCCGCCCTCGCGCACGTATCGCACATGGCCGCCTGGCATCGAACGCGGCAACGGCAGCGGTTCGACCCCGCAGTGGTGCCACTGCACCGGCACCAGCTCGATGATCCCGCGACCCGCTGGCGGCGGGGCGAGCACCCGGGCGGGCCACTCGCTCTCCGGCGGCGGCGGCGGACCCGCGCTTGCCCGCCGCCGGTGCCGGTCGAGCCAGGTCTCCAGCCCGGCGAGCAGGGTGAATCCGGCCAGCAGGGCCACGGCGGAGACGGTCCACGCAAGCGCGGCTTCGTCGAACCCGCGACCCAGCGCGAACGCCACGCCCGGCAGGCCCCAGCGCAGCAAGCCGCGGCACGGCCCCTGCCAGGGCTGCAGGCGTTCCACCTGCGCCAGCAGCGCCGCCGCGATGCCCAGAAGCAACGGAAGCCCCAGCCACCAGGGCAGCAGGGCCAGGGCGATCAGCCAGGCCGCAAACGGTCCGCTGCGACGCAGGACGGGGCCAGGCACGGCTCAGCCACCGCCAGCCGCGGCGGCGCGGGCGTGATGCCGCGCGCTCAGCCGCACCATGCCCGCGCGTTGCGGAACATGCGCATCCACGGCGAATCCTCGCCCCAGCTGTCCGGGCACCAGCTCATCTGCACGCTGCGGAACACGCGCTCGGGATGCGGCATGAGGATGGTCACGCGGCCGTCCGCAGCGGTGAAGCCGGCCAGGCCACCCGGCGAGCCGTTGGGGTTGAGCGGGTAGTTCTCGGTCGGCTTGCCGCGGTTGTCGACGAAGCGCACCGCCGCCTGCGCCTTCGACGGGCTGCACACGGTGGGAAAGTGCACGCGGCCTTCGCCGTGGGCCACCGCCACCGGGATGCGCGAGCCGGCCATGCCGCGGAAGAACACGCTGGGCGAATCGAGGATCTCCAGCGTCGCCACCCGCGCCTCGTACTGCTCGGAGGCGTTGCGCAGGAACTTGGGCCAGTGCTGCGCGCCGGGAATGATGTCCTTGAGCTGGCTGAGCATCTGGCAGCCGTTGCACACGCCCAGGGCGAACCGGGTCGGGTCGGCGAAGAACGCCTCGAACTGCACGCGCAGGTCGGCGTTGTAGAGGATCGAGGTGGCCCAGCCACGGCCCGCGCCCAGCACGTCGCCGTAGGAGAAGCCGCCGCAGGCGGCGAAGCCGCGGAAATCCGACAGCCTGACCCGGCCGGAGACCAGGTCGGTCATGTGCACGTCCACCGCCTCGAAGCCGGCGCGATCGAACGCGGCGGCCATCTCCACCTGGCCGTTGACGCCCTGCTCGCGCAGGATCGCCACGCGGGGACGCGGTGTGGTTGCGGAGACGAACGGTGCGGCGACGTCCCTGGCGATGTCGAAGGTGAGCTTCGGCGTGATGCCCGGGTCGGCATCGTCCAGCCGCCACTCCAGTTCGGCATCGGCGCTGAGCGGGTTGTCGCGCAGGCGCTGCATGGCGTGGCTGGTCTCGTTCCAGGCCTTGTAGAGCGCGGACCACTGCCACTTGAACGCGAGCTCGTTGCCGAGGAACAGCTTGATGCCGAGCTTTTCCTTGGGGCGGCCGATGCGATGGCTCATGCCGGCCAGGCCGTGCTTGGCCAGCAGCGCCTCGAACGCCTCGCGGTTGGCCTCGGCCACCTGCAGCACGGCGCCGAGCTCCTCGTTGAACAGCGCGCGCAGCGTCGCCTCGGCCCAGCCGTCGAGGTGGATCTCCAGGCCGCAGTGGCCGGCAAAGGCCATCTCCAGCAGGGTCACGATGACGCCGCCGTCGGAGCGGTCGTGGTAGGCCAGCAGCAGGCCGGCGCGGTTGGCTTCCTGCACCAGCTCGAACAGACCCTTCAGGCGCTTGGCGTCCTCCAGGTCCGGCGGCACGCCACCGGCGCGGTTGAACACCTGGGTCAGCGCCGAGCCACCGAGGCGGTCGCGGCCGCCACCGAGGTCGACCAGCCAGAGGTCGGACGGACCGCGGTCGAGCTTCAGCTGCGGGGTGAGCGTGCGGCGCACGTCGCTGACCCGGGCGAAGCCGGTGATCACCAGCGACACCGGCGACACGGTGGACTGGCGCTGCTCGCCGTCCATCCACACCGTCTGCATCGACAGCGAGTCCTTGCCGACCGGGATCGAGATATCCAGCGCCGGGCACAGTTCCATGCCGACCGCCCTGACCGCGTCGAACAGCGCCGCGTCCTCGCCCGGCGTGTTTACCGCGGCCATCCAGTTCGCGGAAAGGCGGATCTCGCCGAGGTGGTCGATCGGCGCGGCGGCCAGGTTGGTGATCGCCTCGCCCACCGCCAGCCGCGCGGCGTCGGCGCTGTTGAGCAGCGCTACCGGCGCGCGCTCGGCCATCGCCATCGCCTCGCCGGCGTAGCCGTCGAAGTCGGCGATCGTGACCGCGCAGTCGGCCACCGGCACCTGCCACGGGCCCACCATCGGGTCGCGGTGGTTGAGGCCGCCCACGGTGCGGTCGCCGATGGTGATGAGGAAGTTCTTCGAGCCGACCGTCGGCAGGCGCAGTACGCGCAGCACCGCCTCGTCCATGCCCACGCCGGAAAGGTCCGGCACCAGGTCGATGCGCGCCTTGATGCGCGTGGCATCGCGATGCATGCGCGGCGGCTTGCCGAACAGCACGTCCATCGGCAGGTCGATCACGGTGAGGTCGCGACGCGGGTCGATCACCTTCAGCCGGCGCTCCTCGGTGGCGGTGCCGACCACCGCGTACGGGCAGCGCTCGCGGGCGCAGTAGGCCTCGAACTCGGCCAGGTCGGCCTCGGCGATGCCCAGCACGTAGCGCTCCTGCGACTCGTTGCTCCACACCTGCATCGGCGACAGCGAGGGGTCGTCGCAGGGCACCGTCGACAGGTCGATCTCGCCGCCGACGCCGGCGTCGTTGAGCAGCTCGGGGATCGCGTTGGACAGGCCGCCGGCGCCCACGTCGTGGATGCTGACGATGGGGTTCTTCTCGCCGCGCGACCAGCAGGCATCGATCACCTGCTGGCAGCGACGTTCCATCTCGGCGTTGTCGCGCTGCACCGAGGCGAAGTCCAGCTCCGCGCTGGAGGTGCCCGAGGCCACCGACGAGGCGGCGCCGCCACCCAGGCCGATCAGCATCGCCGGCCCTCCCAGCACGATCACCTTGTGGCCGGGCTCGAGCTCGCGCTTCTGCACGTGGTCGCGGCGGATGTTGGCGAGGCCGCCGGCGATCATGATCGGCTTGTCGTAGCCGCGACGGACGCCGACCTGGCCCGGCAGCTCGTGCTCGTAGGTGCGGAAATAGCCGCCCAGGCACGGACGGCCGAATTCGTTGTTGAACGCGGCGGCGCCCAGCGGGCCGTCGCGCATGATCTCGAACGCACTGGCCATGCGCGGCGGCAGCGGGCGCTCCACCTCCCACGGCTGCGGATGGCCCGGGATGCGCAGGTCCGACACCGAGAAACCGGTCAGGCCGGCCTTGGGCTTGGCGCCACGCCCGGTGGCGCCCTCGTCGCGGATCTCGCCACCGGCGCCGGTGGCCGCGCCGGGCCACGGCGCGATCGCGGTGGGGTGGTTGTGCGTCTCCACCTTGATCGCGTAGTCGATCGGCTCGGCGTGGGCGTGCCACACGCCATCGTCGCCGGCGACGAAACGCCTGCCCGTCGAGCCCTCGATGACCGCCGCGTTGTCCTTGTAGGCCGACAGCGTGTGCGCGGGCGAGCGCTGGTGGGTGTGCTTGATCATGGCGAACAGGCTCTTGTCCTGCGCCTCGCCATCGACCGTCCAGCTGGCGTTGAAGACCTTGTGGCGGCAGTGCTCGGAGTTCGCCTGGGCGAACATGAAGAGCTCCGCGTCGGTGGGATCGCGGCCCAGCTCGGCGTAGCGCTCGGCCAGGTACTCGATCTCGTCCGCGGCCAGCGCCAGGCCGAGCCGCGCGTTGGCGGCGTCGAGCGCGGCGCGGGCGTCGTCACCCAGCGTCACATGCATCAGGTCGCCCGGCGTGCCGGCGAGGAACAGCCCCTGTGCCTGCGCCAGGTCGGTCAGTACCGACTGGGTCATGGCGTCCTGCAGCACGCCCATCACCGCCTCGTGGCCGGGCGTGCCGGCCTCGGGCAGGCCCACCGCCAGCCAGGCCATGCCTCGCTCCACGCGGCGCACGTCGAATCCGGCGCCGTGCAGGATGTCGGTGGCCTTGCTCGACCACGGCGAGATCGTGCCGAGGCGCGGCACCACCCACAGGGTGGCCTCCTCCGGCTCGGCGTCTTTCGCTTCCAGCACCTCGAGCAGACGCTTGCGCGCCTCGCCCTCCGGCATGCGCTCGGCATCGAGGAAGTAGACGAACCAGGACGCCTGCACGCGTGCACCGCGATGCAGGGCATCGAGGCGGGCATTGAGGCGGTCGAGACGGAACGGGGAGAGGGCGTTTTGCCCGTCGAAAGCGATCATGCGAAGGGGAATGGCGCTGTACGGGAAAACCGCCATTCTACCCGATGCTGCACCACGGCATCGCCGGCCCCCGCGGCAGCGCGGTCAACCGCCGGGGAGCGGATGCCTGGCCAGGTCGTCCAGCACCTGTCGCGCGGTCACGTAACCGCCCAGCTCGCGGCCGTCCGGGGTGAACACCGCCGGCGTGCCGCTGACGCCCAGCCGCTGGCCCAGCGCGTACTGCGCCTTGACCGGGTTGTCGCAGGTGGCGGCCGGCGGCGCATGACCTTCCTTGGCGGCGGTGAAGGCCTGCTTGCGATCGGCGGCGCACCACACCGAAACCATCTCGGTGTAGGTCGGCGTGGGCCGTCCGGCGGTGGTCGTGACGCCCTCGCGCGGCCAGGCCAGGTACTCGACGGCGATACCCGCCTTCATGAAATCGCCGATGTGCTCGTGCAACTGGCGGCAGAAGCCGCAGTTGACATCGGTGAACACGGTCAGCGTGGTCTTCGGGTGCGGCGGGGCGTAGATGATCCGCTGCGACGCGGGTACGGTGGCCAGCTGCGCCTTGCGGAACGCGGCCCAGGCGGCATCGCCGAGGCTCTTGTGCCCGTCGACCTTCACCAGGTCGCCGTTGAGCATGTACTTGCCATCGGCGGTGACGTAGACCATCTGGCCCGAGGCGATGACCCGATAGAGCCCCGGCAGCTCCGATGGGGCGATGCTCTCGATGCGGACATGCGGCCCGAAACTGGCGATCGCGGCGCGCACCGCGGCCTCGGCCGCCGCCGGCACGCCCGCGTCGCGGACGGCATCGGCCGCCGGCGCCGCCATCGTCATCGCGCCCAGGCTCAGTGCCAGGGCCAGTCGCTTCCACATCGCCGTCACCTCGTTCGCGCGGTCGGCGGCGCAGCGGCCGCCGGAGAGGTCCCGATTCTCGCACAGGCGGACAGCGCGATCCGGCGACCGTGTCATGCCTTGTCGGGCCCGAAGCTCAGCCGCGCGGATGGTGCTGCGCGTGCAGGCGCTTGAGCCCTTCCTTCGCCACCAGGGTGTAGATCTGCGTGGTGCTCAGCGCGCTGTGGCCCAGCAGCATCTGCAGCGCGCGCAGGTCGGCGCCGTGGTTGAGCAGATGAGTGGCGAACGAGTGCCGGAGCACGTGCGGCGAGATGCGCTTGGGCGTGATGCCGACCCGCATCGCGTAACGCTTCACCAGGGTCCAGAACATCTGCCGGGTCATGCCCTCGCCGCGCCGGCTGAGGAACAGCGCGGCCGGCTGGCGCCCGCGCGCAAGCACCGGACGGGCGTCGCGCAGGTAGGCCTCGATGCGCTCCAGCGCCACCTCGCCCACCGGCACCAGCCGATCCTTGCCGCCCTTGCCGGTGACCCGCAGCACGCCCTGGCGCAGGTTGAGCCCGGCCAGCGGCAGTTCCACCAGCTCGGACACGCGCAGGCCGGAGGCGTACATCAGCTCCAGCATCGCCTTGTCGCGCAGGCCCAGCGTGGTGCCGGCGTCCGGCGCCTCGAGCAGCGCCTCGATCTCGCGCTCGGCCAGCGCCTTGGGCAGGCTGCGCGGCAGCTTCGGCCGCTCGATCAGCCGGGTCGGATCCTCGAAGGCGGGCTCGTGCCGGGCGAGATGGCCGTAGAAGCGGCGGAACGCCGACTGCCGCCGCGCCAGCGAGCGCACCGCCACCGGCTGCGCGCCGTGGTAGGCGGACAGGTCCTCGCGCCGCGCCGTACGCAGGGTGCGGTCGCGGCCGGCGAGCCAGCGCGCCAGCCCCTCGAGGTCGCGCCGGTAGGCATCCAGCGTGCGGTCGGACAGGCCATCCTCCGACCATACGCCTTCGAGGAAGGCGGCGATGCTGCGCTGGTCGGCTTCGGCGATACTGGCGGGCGATTCCCGATCTTTCATGCGCGCCATGCTCGGCGTGGCGCGCGCATCACGCAAGCGGCCGATGAACGAACCTCACGATTCCCTTCCCGCCCCGCTCTGGCTTCGCCTGGTCGCGCTGGTCTACGACCTGCTGATCGTGGTGGCGATCATGCTGGTGGCGAACATGATCGGCCTGGCGATCACCGGTGGCCACCTGCTCGACGAACACCAGCACCTGCAGGCGTGGTGGTTCCCGTTCTTCGAGGCGGCCTGCGTGGGCGGGTACTTCGTGACGTCCTGGCGACGCGGCGGACAGACCGTGGGCATGCGCCCGTGGCGCCTGCGCGTGGTGGCCGGCACGGGCGCTCCGGCACCGGTCGGGCGCCTGCTGCTGCGGCTGGCGGTGGCCGCGCTGCCGCTGCTGGCGCTCGGGCTGTCACCGGCGATCGGCCTGCCACGGGCCGCCCTGGCCGCACTCGCCGGGTGGATCGTCTGGTTCGGCCTGGCGCTGGTCGACCCGCGCCGTCGCGCCCTCCACGATTTCGCTGCCGGCACGGAGATGCGGCGGCTGGACTGAGGCGGCAGGGCGCGGCACCGGCATGTTCTTGCGGCACCGCAACACAAGCCGACCCGAAAGGATCTAAGATCAGGCCTTTACGGTTTGACGGTCCTGCACATGCTTTATCAGATCCACGAGTGGCAGCGCGCCTTCCTCGGCCCGCTCAGCCACTTCGCCGATGCCAACGCGAAGATGCTCAACGACCCTTCCAGCCCGCTCGCCCAGTGGCCGGGCATCGAGCGCTGGGCGGCCGGCTTCGAGCTGATGCACCGGCTGGGCAAGGACTACGAAAAGCCGGAGTTCGGCATCCACCAGGCCGTGGCCCACGACCACGAGATCGCCATCGTCGAGCGCGTGGCGCTGGACAAGCCGTTCTGCCAGCTCAAGCGATTCAAGCGCTTCAGCGACGACCCCAGCACCATCGAAAAGATGAAGGCCGACCCGGTGGTGCTGGTGGTGGCGCCGCTGTCCGGACACCACGCCACGCTGCTGCGCGACACCGTGCGCACCCTGCTGCGCGACCACAAGGTCTACATCACCGACTGGGTCGACGCGCGCATGGTGCCGGTGGACCGGGGTTCGTTCGGGCTGGACGACTACGTGGCCTACGTGCAGGAGTTCATCCGCCACATCGGCGCCGAATCGCTGCATGTGATCTCGGTGTGCCAGCCGACCGTACCGGTGCTCGCGGCGATCTCGCTGATGGCCTCGCGCGGCGAGACCACGCCGCGCTCGATGACCATGATGGGCGGCCCGATCGATCCGCGCCGCAGCCCCACCAGCGTCAACAACCTGGCGACGCGCCAGCCGCTGTCGTGGTTCAAGGGCAACGTGATCCACACCGTGCCGCCGAACTATCCGGGCTCCGGCCGCGAGGTGTACCCCGGCTTCCTGCAGCACGCCGGGTTCATCGCGATGAATCCCAGCCGCCACCTCAACTCGCACTGGGACTTCTACCAGGACCTGGTGCGCGGTGACCTCGACGACGCCCAGTCGCACCGCAAGTTCTACGACGAGTACAACGCCGTGCTCGACATGCCGGCGCAGTTCTACCTGGACACCATCGCCAAGGTGTTCCAGCAGTTCCTGCTGCCGCGCGGCGTGTGGGACGTGGCGGGCGAGCGCGTGGATCCATCGGCGATCAGGCGCACCGCCCTGCTCACCGTTGAAGGCGAGCTGGACGACATTTCCGGCCTGGGCCAGACCGAGGCCGCGCACGACCTGTGCAGCGGCATCCCGGCCAAGGCGCGTGCGCATCGGGTGATCGAGGGTGCCGGCCACTACGGCATCTTCAGCGGCCGCCGCTGGCGCGAGACGGTCTACCCGCAGGTGCGCGACTTCATCCGCCGCTTCGACCGCTGAGGCGCGCCGCTCAGCCGGCGAAGAACGCCGCGAACGCCGCCACCGTGCGGTCCACGCCCTCGTCGTCCACGTCCAGGTGGGTGACCAGGCGCAGGGTCGGCGTGTAGCCGACGCCAATGCGGATCTCGCGCTCGCGCAGGTGCGCATCCAGCGCGCGCAGGCGCTCCACCGGCACGTCGACGTAGACCATGTTGGTGTACTGGCCGAGCAGTTTCACGTTAGGGATCGCCGCCAGCCCCTCGGCCAGTCGCGCGGCCCGGGCGTGGTCGTCGGCGAGGCGTTCGACGTGATGATCCAGCGCGTACGTGCACGCCGCGGCCAGCAGGCCGGCCTGGCGCCAGCCACCGCCGGCGACCTTGCGCCAGCGCCGCGCCTTGTCGATCAGCGTCGCGGAGCCCACCAGCACCGAACCCACCGGCGCGCCCAGGCCCTTGGACAGGCATACCGACACGCTGTCGAAGTGTTGCGTGATCTCGCGCGCCGGCACGCCGCAGGCGACCGCGGCGTTGAACAGCCGGGCGCCGTCCAGGTGCAGCGCCAGTCCGCGCTCGCGGGTGAACGCGCGGGCGGCGGCGAGGTAGTCCAGCGGCAGCGCGCGGCCCCACCAGGTGTTCTCCAGCGCGAGGATCCTGGTGCGCGGGAAATGCGGGTCGATCGGCTTGATCGCGGCGGCCACCTTGTCCAGCGGCAGCGTGCCGTCGGCCGCCTGCGGGATCGGCTGCGGCTGGATCGAGCCGAGCACCGCCGCGCCGCCGCCTTCCCAGCGGTAGGTGTGCGCATCGGCACCGACGATGTACTCGTCGCCGCGCTCGCAGTGCGCCATCAGCCCGACCAGGTTGGACTGCGTGCCGGTGGGCACGAACAGGCCCGCCTCGAAGCCGAGGTCGGCAGCCAGTCGTGCCTGCAGGGCGTTGACCGTCGGGTCCTCGCCGTAGACGTCGTCGCCCACCGCGGCCTCGACCATCGCCGCGCGCATCGCCGCGGTCGGTCGGGTCACCGTGTCACTGCGCAGATCCACCCAGGCCAATGCCGTTCTCCTCACTCTGAAAAGGGAACGCGCAGCATGACCGCGCCGCGGTGGCCGGACAAGCCGGCCGACATGCTCAGCTGAGGTGACGCGAATCGATCGCGTCTCGGTACGGCAGCTTCAGGTGCCCGTAGCGCACCACCACCACGGCCACCGCCAGCAGCAGGATCGCCACCGCGGTGCCCAGCAGGTCCAGCGCCGGCAGTTGCTGGTCCACCAGCATGTGCCGCGCCAGCGCCACCATCGCGATGTACAGCGGCATGCGAACCGGCAACTTGCCGGCGCTCCAGTACACCTCGACCATCGAGATCAGTTCGAGGTACATGAAAAGCAGCAGCAGGTCGCTGACACCGGCATGGCCGGCCACGACCATCTGCCGCACCTCGCTGAAGCCGGCGAACAGCGTCGCCAGCAGGATGGCCAGCAGGCCGACCTTTTCGATGAGGGAGAACGAGCGACCGATCAGCGGCGTCTGCATGGCGTGACCTCGGCGGCGGAGCGCGCGGCACGACGTCGCGCCCGCGCATCATGGCCACGGCCACCGATGCGCCGCAAGCGGCATCGGTGCGGCCGGACGCCACGGCGAACCTGACGCGTCAGCGGTGGCGCCGGAAATACAGCCAGGCGGCGAAGGCCAGCACCGTGGCCGGCAACAGGTTGGCCAGCACCGGGGGCACCCCGTACACGGTGCCGAAGTTGATCAGCGCCTGCTGCAGGAAGTACCAGGCGATCGCCATCAGGATGCCGATGAAGATGCGCTTGCCCAGGCCGCCCGAACGCAGGCTGCCGAACGCGAACGGCATCGCACACAGCACCAGCACCAGCACGTTCAGCGGGTACAGCGCGCGGGTCCAGAACGCCACCGCATAGACGCCCGGGCTCTGCCCGTTCGCCTCGAGATAGGCCATGTTTCGGCGCAGGTCGCGCATCGGCAGGTACTGCGGCTGCACCAGCGACTGCTCCAGCACGCGCGGATTGAGCTTCACCTGCCAGGGCTCGCTGGCGAGCGTGGTGGTGTGCGTGCCGGCGGCGTCCAGCGTGATGCTGCGCACCTGCGACAGCGTCCACTGGCGGCCGTCGTGGGTCGCGCTTTTCGCCCAGTCGAAGCGGGTGAGCTGACCGTCCGGGGTGAAGGTGAACACGCGCACGTCGGCCAGTTCGACCTGATTGTGGCCGTGGACATCCTTGAGCAGGCTCGACTTGGCGTTGATCACGCGGTCGCCATCGCGCGCCCACAGGCCGGTGGAGCCGGCCATGCCGATGCCGCCCGCACGCTGCGCCAGCTGCATCGCCTGCGCCTTCTGGTCGCCCCAGGGCGCCGCGGTCTCGCCCAGGATCACCACGCCGACGATCAGCACCGCGACGACGCCGGCCGCCGACGCGGCGATGCGCAACTGCGACATGCCGGCGGCGCGCAGCGCGGTCAGCTCGCCGCTGCCGGCCAGGCTGCCCAGGCCGAGCAGGCCACCGATCACCGTGGCGTAGCCGAAGTTCTCGTACAGCCGTCGCGGGAAGGTCACCAGCACGTACAGCGCCGCATCGGCGACGGTGAAGCCGTTCCTGCCGACGTGGCCGAGCTGGCGCAGGAACTGCAGCAGCGCATCCAGGCCGGCGATCAGGATCCACACCGTAAGCAGCGATCCCAGCACCGTGGTGCCGATCAGCCAGTCGACCCGGCGCAGGCGCAGCGCCCTCACGCGGCGGCTCCCGCCGCGGTCTTGCGGCGCATCCGCCGCGGCCGGTACTGGCGATGGAGCATCCACGCGCCGATGCCGAAGGCAAGCACGCTCACCAGCCACATCGGTGCGGAGGTGTGCCAGTGACCCTTGCTGATCTGCCCGTTACACAGCGCCAGCAGGTTGTAGTAGAGGAAGAACGTAAGCACCGCCAGCAGCAGCCGGCCATAACGCGCCTCGCGCGGATTCTGCCTCGCCAGCGGCAGCGAGAGCATCATCAGCACCAGCGCCATCAGGGGCGAACCGACGCGCCAGGCCAGTTCGGCGCGCGCTTCGTTGGAGTCGGTGCGCGACAGCGCGAGCGTGTCGAGGTCGTGGATCGGATCGTTGCCGCCGCCGTCCTGCACGTTGCTCAGCGACGCGTCGTTGCCCTGGTAGCGGATGCGCCGCCAGTTGTCCGCGCCCAGCGGCACGTCGTACTGCCAGCCGTCGCGCAGACCGAGGAAGCGCCCGTTGCCGTCACTTTCCTGGAACAGCTGACCGCTCTTGCCGGTCACCAGCCGCAGGTGCACCGTGCCGTCGCCCGACCGGCGCTCGGTGGCGATGAAGGTGCGGCCGAGCCGGCTGCCGTCCCGACTGAGGCTGTCGACGAAGATCACCCCGTCCCTGCCCGGCAGCTCGGTAAAACGGCCGGCGTCCAGACCCGCGGCGATCACCGAGCGGTTGGCCGCGTCGATCAGCGCCGCCGAGGTACGCGAGGCCCACGGTCCGAGCCACAACGACACCACGCCGACCGCCAGCGCGATGCCCACGGCAAGGATCGCCACCGGCCGCAGCAGCCCCCGCGCCCCCATGCCGGAGGAGGCCAGCACGTGCATCTCGCTCTCGCGGTACATCCGTCCCATCGCCCACAGCGCGCCCACGTATCCGGACAGCGGCAACAGATTGGACAGGCCGTCGAGCATGTTCAGACCAAGCACCTGGAACATCACGCTGGCCGGGTAGCTGCCGTTCGCCACCTGCTGCAGCACGCGGGCGAAGGTGCTGCCGGCCAGCACCGTCACCAGCACGATCGCGGTGGCCGCCATGGTCTGGCCCAGCTCGCGCAGGAAGTAACGGTCGAGGATGCTCAGCATGCGATAGAATCAGGGGCTTGCGCCGCATCCTCCGGGACGTCGGCAAACCTGAAGTCTAGCCTGTCCGGCCCGGCCGGCGCCTACCGCGGGACCTCCTACATGACGCTCCAGTTCAGCCTTGCCCCCTCCTCGCCCGAGACCGTCGACACCGCCTGCGTGGTGGTGGGCGTGTACGAGGGCGGCGTGCTCACCAGCGCGGCCGCGCGCATCGACGGCGCCGCCGGCGGCGCGATCAAGCAGCTGGTGGAGAGCGGCGACGTGACCGGCAAGGGCGGCTCCAGCGCGGTGCTGTTCGCGCCCGCCGGCGTAGCCGCCAGGCGCGTGCTGGTGGTGGGCCTGGGCCAGCAGAAGGCGTTCGACGCCGCGCGCTTCCAGCGCGTCAACGGCGACGCCGCCCGCGCACTGGGCCGGCTGCCGGTCGACGGCGCGGTGTCCTACCTGACCGAGGTGGACGTGCCCGGCCGCGACGCCGCCTGGCGCGTGCGCACTGCGCTGCTGGCCACCGACCACGCCGCCTACCGCTACACCGCCACCTTCAAGCCGCGCGAGAAGAGCACCCAGCCGGAGCTGGGCCGCGTGGCCTTCGCCGCCGGCGCCGATGCGCAGGCCGGCCTGGAGCAGGGCCTGGCGATCGCCGAGGGCGTGCGATTCGCCCGCGAGCTGGCCAACCTGCCGCCGAACATCTGCACTCCCGCCTACATCGCCCGCCAGGCGCAGGACTTCGCCGCCGCGCACGCCGACAGCGTCAGCTGTCGCGTGCTCGACGACGTGGAAATGGAACAGCTTGGTTTCGGCTCGCTGCTCGCCGTCGGCCGCGGTTCGGCCAACAAGCCCCGGCTGGTGGCGCTGGAGTACAAGGGCGGCGCCGCGGGCGACAAGCCCTATGCCTTCGTCGGCAAGGGCATCACCTTCGACACCGGCGGCATCAGCCTCAAGCCGGGCGCCGGCATGGAAGAGATGAAGTTCGACATGGGCGGCGCCGCGGGCGTGCTCGGCGGCTTCGTCGCCGCGGTGAAGATGGGGCTGAAGCTCAACCTGGTGTGCGTGGTGCCGTCGGCGGAGAACATGCCCGACGGTGACAGCTATCGCCCCAGCGACGTGCTCACCAGCCTGTCCGGCCTGACCATCGAGGTGCTCAACACCGACGCCGAGGGCCGGCTGATCCTCTGCGACGCGCTGACCTGGACCGCACAGACCTTCCAGCCGCAGGCGATCGTCGACGCGGCCACGCTCACCGGCGCCTGCGTGATCGCGCTGGGCAAGCACGCCACCGGCCTGATGAGCAAGCATGACGACCTCGCCGCCGAGCTGCTCGCCGCCGGCGAGACCACGCTGGACCGTGCCTGGCGCCTGCCGCTGTGGGACGACTACCAGACCCAGCTGGAATCCGGCTTCGCCGACGTCGCCAACATCGGCGGCAAGAGCGCCGGCGCGATCACCGCCGGCTGCTTCCTGTCGCGCTTCACCGAAGGCCAGCGCTGGGCCCACCTGGACATCGCCGGCACCGCGTGGGACGAGGGCCGCAAGGGCCTGGCGACGGGCCGCCCGGTGGCGCTGCTGGCGCAGTGGCTGCTGGACCGGGTCGAGCACTGAGTGACTGGAGCGGGGAGTGGGTGAAGAGCAGCGGGAGAAGACCGTCGGGCTTGTCGCTGTCTGCCTCTCGCTTTTCCTCACCTCTCAGGCACGGACGAGAAGGGGCGATCGGAAACAGCGCGATAACCCGCGACATCGAACCACCACCACTCACGTCCCCCTGATCTTCCCGACTGGCCCCGACTCTCCCGCCTTTCTCCCACTTCTCACTCCTCTTCACTCACCCTTCGCTCCATGCCCCGCGCCGACTTCTACCTGATCGACAAGCCGCGCTTCCGCGAGCAGCCACTGCTGCTGGTGTGCGAGCTGGCCAGGCGTGCGTACGCGGCACAGCAGCCGACGCTGGTGCTGTGTCGGGACTTCGAGCAGGCCGAGGCGCTGGACGAGCTGCTGTGGGATTTCGACGAGGACGCGTTCATTCCGCACCAGCTCGCCGGCGATGACGACGACGCGCACACCGCCGTGCTGCTGGTGCCGCCGGGCATCGAGACGGCGGACCGCCCGCTGGTGATCAACCTGCGCGAGCAGCCGGCCCACGGCGGTTACCAGCGGGTGCTGGAGGTCGTCGCCGCCGATCCGGCCGAGCGCGAGGGTTCGCGCGAGCGCTGGCGCGAGTACCTGCGCCTCGGCTTCGAGGTGACCAAGCACGACATGTGAGCGATGCGCTCAGGCGGTCGGCTGGTCGGCCCGCCCCGCCCACGGTGGCGCGGCTGCCAGCGCGTCCTCGATGGTGCGCGCCAGCTGGGTGCCGGAAACCGGCTTGCGGACGAACCCGTCCATGCCAGCGGCGCGGGCGCGCGATTCGTCGCCGGCCGCCGAGCGGGCGGTGATCGCGACGATCGGCAGGTGCGCGCCCGCGGGTTCGCGCTGACGCACCAGCCGCGCCACCTGGAAGCCGTCGACACCGGGCAGGTCCAGGTCAAGCAGGACCAGGTCGAATCCGGCCGTGCCCAGCTCGGCCAACGCGGCCAGACCGTGCGCCACGCAAGTCACCCGGTGGCCCTGCGTCTCCAGCAGGCCGCGGATGACCGAGGCGACGATGGCATCGTCCTCCACCAGCAGGATCCGGCGCCCCGGCAGCCGCCGCGGCTCGGCCACCGGCAGCACCGGCTCGGGCAACGACTCGTCCGGCAGCGGCAGCGGCAGACGCACGTTGAACACGCTGCCGACGGTGAGCTGCGACTGCAGCTCGATGGTGCCGCCCATCAGCGTGACCAGCTCGCGGCAGATCGCCAGCCCGAGCCCGCTGCCGGTCCGGCGCAGGGGCCCCTCGGCCTGCTCGAAGCGCTGGAACAGCCGCGACTGGCTGGCCTCGGGAATGCCCGGCCCGGTGTCACGCACGCTGAACTCCACACCGTCGGGCAGCGGGCGCGCCACCAGCGCGACGCGGCCGTGGTCGGTGAACTTGACCGCATTGCCGGTCAGGTTGAGCAGGATCTGCTTGATCCGCATCGCGTCGCCCACCAGCCGTCCCGGCAGGCCGGCCGCCGCCTCCAGGGTGAAGCCGATATCCTTGCCGCGCGCCTGGGCGGCGGTCATGCGCGCCACGTCCTGCAGCAGTTCGTACGGATCGAACGGCGCCAGCTCCAGTTCCAGCCGGCCGGCCTCGATGCGGGCAAGATCCAGCGCGTCGTTGAGCAGCTTGAGCAGCATCGCACCGGAGCGCTGCATGGCCTGCGCGTATTCGCTCTGCTCCGGCCGCAGCGGCGTGGACAGCAGCAGTTCGGCCATGCCCATCACGCCGGTCATCGGCGTGCGGATCTCGTGGCTCAGCGTGGCGAGGAAGCGCGTCTTGGCCGCGCTGGCCTCCTCGGCAAGCACGCGCTGCTGCTCGGACAGGTCCAGCCGGTGGCGCTGGTCGACGCGGCGCTGCCACAGCCGCAACACCGTCATCGCCAGCAGCAGCAGGCCGATTGCGTAGCCGAACCAGGCCCACCAGCGCTCCCACGGCGGCGCATCGACCACGATGTCCAGCGGTGCGGACAGCGCGGTCCAGCGCCCGTTGGCGCCGGCGCCCATGACGTCCAGCGCGTAGTGCCCGGGCTCCAGTGCGGCGAATTCCCGCTCGCCCCGGTTGCCCACGTCCACCCAGCCGCCGTCCAGGCCGGACAGGCGGAAGCGGTAGTGGTTGGCGGCCGGATCGATGTAGGAGTAGAGCCGCGCGACGACGACCAGCTCCCGGTCCTGCCAGCCCACGTGCAGCGTGCCCGACACGGGCAGGTCGAGCAGGCGGCCGTGCCGGCGCACGTGTACGGCCGTGATCTGCAGCGGTGCCGCGCCGTCCTGCTCGGTGATGCGGTCCGGATCGAAGCCCACCACGCCGCCGAAGGTGGGCGCGTAGATGGTGCCGTCGGCCAGCCGGCTGTAGCCACGGAAGAACTCGCCGTTGGCCAGGCCGTCCTGCAGACCCATCGCGCGGAAGCGGCCGGTGTCCGGATTGAAGCGCCACAGGCCGTCGCTGCCGAAGATCCACACCCGGCGGTGCGCGTCGATGCGCAGGTCGACCACGCTTATCGAGGGCCAGCCCTGGTCGGCCAGCACGCGCCGGTCCAGCTGCAGGCCGCCCGGGCGCAACCGGTAATGCTCCAGGCCGTCGGGGCGGGCCAGCCAGAAGCCGTCGGGCGAGGTGTCGAAGGCGTTGACGGCCTGGCTGTTGTCCACGCCGGGCACCGGCTCGAAGTGCTCGTGGGTCGCATCCAGGCGGTACAGACCACCGTCGCCGGCGTACCAGAACACGCCGAAGCGCAGCGTCATCTGGCTGCCCCAGCGGGCGCGGTCGTCGCCGCCGACGATCGGCACCGGGCTGACCGCCAGCGTCTTCGGATCGATCCGGAACAGGCCCTGGTTGAACGTACGCACATACAGCCGGCCGTCCGGACCGGCCTCGACTTCCAGCGGCGTCTTGAGCACGCGCTGCTGCGGGTCGACCTGGTCGACGTGGCCGTCGCGGTAGCGGTAGAACGAGCCCTTGGTGGCGATCCACAGGTTGTGGTCGGCGTCCTCGGTCATGCCGACCACGTCACCGTGCAGACCGGAGATGACGTGCTGCACGCGGCCGGTGGCCGGATCGAGCTTGTCCACCCGGCCGCCGCGCTCGCCCACCCACACCTGCTCGTCGCGCGCGTGTGCCATCGCCGTGGCCATCGAGTCGCGCAGGCTCGCCGGATCGTCGGGAATGTGCGTGTAGCGGCTCATGCCGGACCAGCCGGGCGCCAGGTAGCCGACGCCGCCGTCGTAGAGCGCGAACCACAGGCCGCCCTCGCGGTCGGGGACGATCTTCCACACCCAGCTGCCCGGCAGGTTGCCGTACATCACCGGCCGGTCGACCACCGGCACCAGCGGCTGGTGCGGCGCCGGCTGCAGGAACAGGCCCTTCTGCGTGCCGATCCACAGGCGCCCGGCACGGTCGCGCGCACTGCTCATGATGTTGGTGTCCGGCAGGCCCGGCACGTCCAGCGGGCGGGCCATGTCGTCATCGCCCACGAAGTACAGCCCGTGGCTGGCGGAAATGCGGATCTCGTCGTCGTCGGGGTTGCCCTCGATCGCCCAGGCGTCGATCGGCTGCCCGGAACCGGCGATGCGGATCGCCCGGACATGGCCGTCCGGATCGCGCCGGAACACGCCGTGCGCGCTGCCGATCCAGAGCCGGTCGTGGCGGTCCACGTACAGCGCGGCGACCGCGCCGAATCGGGCCGGCAGGCCATCGGCGTGCGGTGGCTCGATGTGGTCGAAGTGGCGGCCGTCCGGACGCAGGCGGTCCAGCCCGTCCTCGGTGCCCACCCAGATCGTGCCGCCGCTGCATTCGGCGATCGTCCACACCTTGTCGATCGACAGGCTGGCCGGGTCGGCCGGGTCGTGCCGCCAGTGCACGAAGCCGCCGGTCGCCGGGTCGTAGCGGTTCAGCCCCGCCTCCAGCCCGCTGCTCCAGATCCGTCCGGCATGATCGACCAGCAGCGCGCCGACCGTGTTGTCCGGCAGCGAGGACGGGTCGCCCGCGACGTGGTGGAACACCCGGAAGCCCACGCCGTCGTACTTGGCCAGGCCGCCCTTGGTGCCGAACCACATGGCTCCGTCGTGGTCCTGCACGATCGCGTACACGCTGCTGCTGGGCAGCCCCTCGACGGTGCCGAAACGGCGGAACTGCGGCGTGGGCAGCGCGCCGCCGGCTTCGGACGGAAGCTGCGGCGCCGACTCCGCCACGGGCACGGGCGCAGACGCGGCGCCCCCGCCGGCAAGCAGGCCGATCGACATCAGCAACGACAAGAACATGCGGCCCCCTGGCGCACGGCGACGGCCGGGCGCACCCGCGATCATGCCAAATTGCGCGCGCGCTTACCCGCCACGGTGGTCATGCCGGTACCGCGCATGCGGCGATCGCCGCCTCCATCGCGCGCGCCAGCTGGGTGCCGGAGAGCGGCTTGCGCAGGAAGCCGTCCATCCCGGCCTGGCGCGCACGCGCCTCCTCGTCACCACCGGAGCGTGCGGTGATGGCGACGATCGGCAGGTGCGACCGGCCCTCCTCGCGCTGCCGGATCAGCCGCGCCAGCTGGAAGCCGTCCACGCCGGGCAGGTCCAGGTCCAGCAGCAGCACGTCGTGGCCGTGGTCCTCCAGTGCCGTCAGCGCCGCCAGCCCGTGGGGCACGTGCACCACGTGATGCCCCTGCTGCTGGAGCAGGCCACGGATCACCGCCGCCACGGTGATGTCGTCCTCCACCAGCAGCACGCGCCGGGCAGGTAGCGGGGACGGCGCGGCAGGGGTGGGCGTGCCGGGAGGCGCCAGCTCCGGCAGCGGCAGGCGCACCCGGAAGGTACTGCCGTGGCCCAGTCGCGACTCCAGTTCGATCGAGCCGCCCATCAGGGTGACCAGTTCGCGGCAGATCGCCAGCCCCAGTCCGCTGCCGGCGCGGCGCTGCGGCCCCTCGGCCTGCTCGAAGCGTCCGAACAGCCGCGACTGGCTGGCCTCGGGAATGCCCGGCCCGGTATCGCTGACGCTGAACACCACGCCCGTCGACGCGCGCTGCCCGCTCAGCGTGACCCGCCCTTGCCCGGTGAACTTCACCGCATTGGTGGCCAGGTTCAGCAGGATCTGTTCGATGCGCAGCATGTCGCCGACCAGTCGTGGCGGCAGGTCCGGTGCCACGTCGAGCCGGAACTCGATGCCCTTGGCCTGCGCCTGCCCGCCGACCAGCCGTGCCACGTCGTCGAGCAGCTGGCGCGGTGCGAACGGCGCCGGCTCGAGCTCGAGGCGGCCTGCCTCGATGCGGGCCAGGTCCAGTGCGTCGTTGAGCAGCTTGAGCAGCATCGTGCCGGAGCGCTGCATGGCCTGCGCGTACTCGCGCTGCCCCGCCTGCAGCGGGGTGGCCAGCAGCAGCTCGGCCATGCCGATCACGCCGGTCATCGGTGTGCGGATCTCGTGGCTCAGCGTGGCCAGGAACTGCGTCTTGGCCGCATTCGCCTGCTCGGCGAGCAGTCGCTGCTGCTCGGCGAGCTGCACGCGGTGGCGCTGCACCTCGCGCCGGCGCCAGGCCAGCGCCAGCGCCGCGGCAACGGCCACCGCCGCTACCGCGTAGGCGAGCCATGCCCACCAGCGCTGCCACGGCGGTGCCTGCACGTGGATCGCCAGCGGCGCGGCGAGATGGCCCCAGGCGCCGTCGGGGCCGGCCGCCATCACCTGCAGCGCGTAGTCGCCGGGCGGCAGGCCGGCGAATTCGCGCTCGCCGTGCGCGCCGCCGTCCACCCACTCGTGGTCCAGCCCCTGCAGCCGGAAGCGGTAGCGGTTGCCCGCCGGATTGACGAACGAGGCGACCCGCGCCTGCACCCGCAGGTCGCGGTCGCGCCAGCCGAGATCCAGCGTGCGCAGGCCTTCGCCGGCCAGCGTGCGCGCGTGCCGGCCGCGCACGGAAATCGCCGCCAGCGTCACCGCGGGCGCCCTCGGCGCCCCGCCTGACGCGTCCAGCTGGCGCGGATTGAAGCCGACCACCCCGCCGTGCGTGGGCGCGTAAAGCGGCCCGCCGTCCACCGGCTGCGCCACCCCGCCGAGGAACTCGCCGTCCATCAGGCCGTCCTGCGCGCCGAGGCGATGCAGCCGGGTTGCACCGGGATCGAGGCGCCACAGCCCGGTCTCGGTGAAGATCCACAGCGTGCCCGCATCGTCCTCGTGCAGGTCACGCACCACCGGGGCGCGCCAGCCGTTCGATGCATCGATCACGCGGTCGCGCCGGGCGCGGCCGGCCAGCCCGCGGTAATGCACGAGCCGGTCCTGCCGCGCCACCCAGAATCCGCCGGCGTCGAACGACAGCGCCAGCGCATCCTCGCCTCGCGGCACCCCCGGCACGAACGCCATCCGGCCGAGCGCCGCGTCCCAGCGCATCACGCCCTCGTGGTTGGCGTACCAGAGCACGCCGTCGACCATGCCCAGCGCGGCCGGGCGCAGGTCGGGCCGGTCGGCATCCGGCGGCATCGGCACCGGCGTGATCGCCTGCGTGCGGGTATCGATGCGCACGATCGCCGCACCGGACACGGTCGCGTACAGCGCGCCGGGTCCGCCGCCGGCGAGGATCTCCGGTCGCTTGAGCCATCGTCGCTGCGGATCGACGACGGTCGCCCGCCCGTGCGCATAGCGCTTGAGCACGCCGCGCAGGGTGAACCACAGCGCGCCGTCCTGGTCGACCATCGCAATGGGGTCGGTCTTCAGGTCCGACAGCACGTGCCGGACCCGGCCGGTCACCGGGTCGAGCCGATCGATGCGTCCGGACTCGCCGATCCACAGCGTACCGTCGGCAGCCGGCGCCACGCCGGACGCCAGGCTGTCGCTGAGGCTGTCCGGGTCGTCGGGCACATGGGTGAAGCGGGCGAAGTTCTGCCAGTTTGGCGGCAGGTAGGCCACGCCGCCGTCGTAGAAGGTGAGCCACACGCCGCCCTCGCGGTCGGCCAGCACGCGCCAGGTCCACTCGCCGGGCAGGCCGCCGACCAGCAGCGGCTGGCGGTGAAACGCGTGCAGCCCGCTGCGCGGATCGTCCAGCACCACGCCGTGCAGGGTCGCCATCCAGAGGCGGCCGGCGCGGTCGCGCGTGCTGGCGAACACGTAACCAGGCGCCATCTGCGCCGCGGTGTAGGCCGGCTGCGCCACGCCATCGACGATCCGGTAAAGGCCGAACCTGGTGCCGATGCGCAGGTCGCCACCGCTGCCCTCGATACGCCAGATCTGGTTCGGCTTGTCGCTGGCGTTGCGCACCGGCACGCGCACGATGTGCCCGTCCGGCGAGCGCTTGAGCAGCACGCCGGACCAGGTGCCTATCCACAACGTGCCGTCCGCTTCCGCGCGCAGCGCACCGACCACCGTGTCGCGGGTGCCGGGCTTGCCGTCGAACGCCGCCAGGTAGGGTACGTGCTGCAGCGTGCGGCCGTCGGCGGAGAGGTGGTCCAGCCCCGCCGCCGTGCCGATCCACAGGCTGCCGTCCGGCGCCCGCGCGAGCGCGTAGACCACGTCGTCGGACAGGCTGTCGGCGCGCGTGTCGTCGTGGCGCCAGTGCCGCACGCGGCCGGTGGCCGGGTCGAGCCGGTCCACCCCGGCATCGCCGGTGCCGATCCACACCGTGCCGTCGCCCGCGTCGACCAGCTGGGTGACGTCCTGGCTGCCCAGCGAGGCCGGATTGTCCGGCTCGTGCACCCAGCTGGTGAAACCGACGCCATCGTAGCGGCTCACGCCGCCGGAGCCGCCGAACCACATCATGCCGTCACGGTCCTGCATCACCGCGTTCACCGCCGCACCGGGCAGGCCGTCGGCGATGCCGTAGCGGCGGAACTGCGGCGTGGCCAGCGGTGGCGCCGCGGGACGGGCGGCGACGGGCGAGCCGCCCGCGGTCGCGGCCAGGGCGAACATCCATCCGAACAACAACGAGACCATGAGCTTCCCCTGCTTGCACACGGTGCCTCCCGGCCCCCTCCCGGCAGCGCGGCCACGCCGCGCACCGCCACCTGTGCCGTGCCGGATGATGCCAAAAATCGTCCGCACCCACCGGCGAGCGCGCCACGCACCCACGCCGTCGCGACCGCTGCGCCTAGAATCGCACGCATGTCACGCCGCCTGCGCCTGCTGCTGTCCGCCCTCGCCATCGCCGCCCTGCTGTGGCTGCTGTTCGGTGCCGCCGAACGCGCGCTGGCGCTGGCGCAGCGCTTCCTCGCCCTGCCGGGCTGGCTGCAGTGGACGCTGGGTGCGGTGCTGGTGTTCTTTGCCCTGCTCGGTGCGGCCGTGCTGTGGTGGCTGCTGCGCCCGCCGCGCAGGCGACGCCCGGTGGCCGCACCGGACCGCACCAACCTGGAGCAGCGCATCGCCACGCTGGACGAGCGCGGCGCCGACACTGGCGCCCTGCGCGCGGAGCTGGGCGAGCTGGACCGCCGCCGCGCCAGCGGGCGCGTCTACGTGGCGCTGTTCGGCGAGATCTCCACCGGCAAGTCCAGCCTGCTGCGCGCGCTGGCGCCGCATGCCGATGCGGCCAGCGACGTGCGCGGCGGCACCACGCGCCGGGTGCAGCATGTCGACGGCATGCTGCCGAACGGCCGCACGCTGGTGCTGGCCGACGTGCCGGGCAGCCGCGAGGCGGGCGGCGAGGCGCACGAGGCGCTGGCCCGCGCCGAAGCGCTGCGCGCCCATGCGGTGATCTACCTGTGCGCCGGCGACCTCACCCGCAGCCAGGCGGAGGAGGTGCGCTGGCTGGCGCACTTCGGCAAGCCGCTGGTGCTGGCGCTGAACAAGGCCGACCAGTGGCCGGCGGACGACCTGCAGGCGCTGCTCGCGCGCCTGCGCCGCACCGCCGACGGCGCCGCCGCGGCCGTGGTGGCGATCAGTGCCGGCGGCCACGAGCGCTTCGTGCGCACCCTCCCCGACGGCGGCAGCGAGCAGGTGGAGCGTGCCCGCGCACCGGCCATCGCACCATTGCTCGACGCACTCACGCGCCTCACCGCACCCGGCGCCGAGGCGCTGGAAGGCGACCGTGCCAACGCCGTGCTGGCCGAACTGCACCAGCGCACCGGCACGCTGGAGGCGAGCACCCGCGCCGAGGCGGCCGAACGTATCGTCAAACGCTACGCCCGTCGCGCCGTGGTCGGCGCCATGGCGGCGGTGGCCCCGGGCAGCGACCTGCTGATCCAGGGTGCGCTGGCCACCGCGCTCACCCGCGAGCTGGCGCAGCTGTACGAGGTGCGCGTCAGCGAGGTGCAGATCGACGACTTCGTGCGCCAGGCCAGGCTCACCGTGCGCACCGGCAGCTCGATCGTGCTGGCGATCGCCGGCAACGCGCTGAAGGCCTTCCCCGGTCTGGGCACGCTGGGCGGCGGCGTGCTGCACGCCTTCGCCTACGCGCTGATCTTCGACGCGATGGGTCGCGCCCTGGCCGACTCGCTGGCCGAACGCCACGCGCTGGACCAGCATGACGCCGGCGAGCGGCTGCAGTCGCTGCTGGCCGATGCCAGCAGCAGCCGGCTGCAACGCATGGCCACGCTCACGCTGGAGGCCTGGCGCGAGCGCGATCCGGATCGGGATTGCGTCGACTGACGTATCGATCGCAGGAACCCACGTCGTCCGCAGGGAGACAAACTGTTCCCGCCAGCGTGCTGGCACCGTCATGTGACTTCAACCAGACTCCCGCCATGTCCATGCGCCTGACTGTCCCGACCCTGTTCGCCGGCCTCGCCCTGGCCTTCGCCGCTCCTGCGCGCGGGGCTGTCGAGAGCTACCGTTTCGATCCGGTGCACAGCCAGGTGATGTTCAACATCACCCACGACGGCTACTCGCGCCCCTGGGGCCGATTCCACATCGCCCGCGGCTGGCTGCGTTTCGACCCGGAGCACTGGGACCGCTCGTCCACCGAACTGGACATCGACCTGGACAGCCTGGACATGGGCGACGCCGACTGGAACAAGGCCGTGCTCAAACCCTCCCTGCTCGATGCTGCCGGCCACCGCTACGCGCACTTCGCCAGTACCTCGGTGGAACAGACCGACGCCACCCACGGCGTGATCCACGGCCGGCTCACCCTGCGCGGCGTGACGCGGGCGGTGGACGTGCCGTTCCAGTTCAACCGGCTCGCCCGCACCATCTTCGGCCTGCACACCGTGGCCGGCTTTTCCGCCACCGCCACACTGGACCGGCGCGACTTCGGCATCACCGCCTTCAAGCACTCCATCGGCGACCAGGTGCTTGTGCGGCTGGAGATCGAGGCGATCCGCGACGACGGCGCCGCCCCCGCTTCCACCGCTTCTTCCAAGGACACGCCATGAGCCTTCGCAGCACCGACCGCCAGTGGGGCGGCGTCGCCAAGTTCTTCCACTGGATCACGGCGCTGGCGATCCTGGTCAACGGCGTGTGGGGCCTGCTGATGACCGACATGACGCCGTCGATGAGCAAGATCAGCGTGTATGCCTGGCACAAGTCGATCGGCCTCACCGTGCTGGCGCTGTTCCTGCTTCGCCTGGCGTGGCGTGCCTTCGACCGCCGCCCGAAGGACGAGCCCGGCCCGCGCTGGCAGCAGCTCGCGGCGCACGCGGTGCACGGCGTGCTTTACCTGATGATCGCGGCACTGCCGCTCACCGGCTGGTGGTTCAACTCGCTGCGCGGCTTCCCGCTGCAGTACTTCAAGCTGTTCAACCTGCCGGCCATCGCCGCCAAGAACGAGGACCTCGCCAAGGTCGCGCACGAGGCCCACGAGCTCTTGTTCTGGGCGCTGCTGCTGGTGCTGGTGGCGCACGTCGGCGCCGCACTCAAGCACCACGTGTTCGACAACGACAACGTGCTGCGTCGGATGCTGCCGTTCGGCCGTCCACGCGATTGACACGAACCGACCAGGAGATGCCCATGAAGCGCCTTGCACCGTTTATTCTCGCGCTGGCCGTCTGCGGCACCGCCGCCGCCACCGACTACACCATGCAGCCCGCCGGCAGCACGCTGGCCTTCCACGGCACTTTCCAGGGTGCCGGCTTCGACGGCCACTTCGGGAAGTTCGACGCGGCCATTGCCTACGACCCGGCTCATCTTGACGCCTCGAAGTTCGACGTCACCGTCGACCTCGCCAGCGCCAGCACCGGTGACAAGGACCGCGACACCGCACTGCCCGGCAGCGACTTCTTCGACGTCGCCAAGTTTCCCAGGGCGCACTTCGTCACCACCGCGTTCCACCAGAACGGCAGCACGGTCACCGCGGACGGCACGCTCACCCTGCACGGCGTGACCAAGCCGGTGAGCCTCACGGTCGACTTCAAGCCGACCACCGCTGGTGCCACGCTCGACGTGAAGGGCACGGTCAAGCGGCTGGACTTCGGTGTGGGCGGCGGCGACTACGCCGACACCTCGGTGATCGCCAACGACGTGACGGTCACCGCGCACCTGAACCTCGTCGCCAAGTAAGCCCGCCATGCACGGCGGCGGCTGGTGGCGACGCCTGCGTGGCCGGTTCACGCCGGCCCGTGCGGCGGCGCCAACGCCGCGTGCGAGCGGTGACGCCCCCGATCTCGTCGCCGACAGTCTGCGCCACCTGCTGGACGATCCGCAGATCCCGCCCGGCGTGCGCGAGGCGATGGCCGCCGACTTCGCCCGCGTCGAGGCCATGCTGAAGCGGCTGGAGCACGGCGAGCTTCACGTCGCCGTGTTCGGCCGCGTCTCCGCCGGCAAGTCCGCGCTGGGCAACGCCCTGCTCGGCCGCGAGGCGTTCGCGGTCGGCGTGCTCCACGGCACCACCACCGAAGCAGCGCAGGCGCCGCTGGACGAAGCGGCCGCCGACGGCCTGGTGCTGGTCGACACCCCGGGCATCAACGAACTGGACGGCGAAGCGCGCGAACGCCTCGCCTTCGAGGTGGCCGAGATCAGCGACCTGGTGGTGTTCGTCTGCGACGGCGACCTCACCCGCGACGAACTGGACGCCCTGCGCACGCTCGCCGCCACCCAGCGCCCGCTGCTGCTGGCGCTGAACAAGGCCGACCGCTACGGCGAGGGCGAACGCACCGACCTGCTGGAACACCTGCGCGGCAAGGTCGCCGGCCTGGTCGCGCCGGACGACGTGCTCGCCGTCGCCGCACGTCCCGCGCCCCGGCGCGTGGTCGACGAACACGGCGAGCGACTGGAACCGATCCCGCCGCAGGTCGCCGCCCTGCGCGAACGCCTGCGCGCCATCGCCGAACGCGAAGGCCGCACGCTCAGCGCGCTCAACGCCGGCCTGCACGCCAGCCGCCTCACCGACCAGGTCAGCGCGCGCATCGCCGAAACGCGCCGCAGCGTCGCCGCCCAGCTCATCCGCAACTACGCGCTGGCCAAGGGCCTCGCCGTCGCACTCAACCCGGTGCCGGTCGCCGACCTGCTCGCCGCCGCAGGACTCGATGCGGCGATGGTCGTGCAGCTCTCCCGCGTCTACGGCCTGCCGCTGACCCGCGCCGAATCCGGCCGCCTGGTCGCCACCATCTCCGCGCAACTGATCGCCCTGATGGGCGCGATCTGGGGCATGCAACTGGTCGCCTCCGCGCTCAAGGGCGTCAGCGCCGGCCTCTCCGTCCTCGTCACCGCCGCCGCCCAGGGCGCGATGGGCTACTACGCCACCGTCCTCATCGGTCGTGCCGCCGAACGCTACCTCGTCGCGGGCAAGTCGTGGGGCGCGCTGGGCGCCAAGCGCGCCGTCGCGGACGTGGTGGAGAGCCTGGATCGGGATTCGATCCTGCGGGAGGCACGGGAGGAGATCCTCAGGCGGCTGAAGTCGCAGCAGGCGTGACATTCCACAGCGCCGCGGGCAGGCGCGTGACGGACAGTGAGGCAAGGCTGCGACGAAATGGAGCCCATTCGCCATAGCAGCAGGGATAGTGTTGGCCAGTGGTGGCAGCTTTGTGGCTTGGAAACTGGGCCTGTTCGCGCCCGACCTCGCCCGGCTGGAAGGCCGCCTCTTCGAAGCGACCCCGCTGGTCGATCTGGACGGACACCCGCATACCTACGGTGAACTTCGGGGACACGCGGTCACGCTGTGCTTCCGGGGCGCCTGGTGCGGCCCCTGGGCCACGATCCGGAAGCGTTCCGCCACGTCCGGCCGATTGCCTCAGACACCGACCCGCTCGAGGTGCGCACCACGCTGGAACGCATCGGCTATGTCGGCCCGATATGGGTTGCCACCGGCGGCATGCCGCTGCTGCAGCGCTACGCGGGAAACACCCTTCGCGCGGTGCCTTACGAAGTCCGGCTCGACGCCGAGAGCCGGACCGTCGGGGCAAGTTAAGGAATTGAAGATTAAAGGGAGGCAATTCATTCGGCCTGATTCACCCGAGCCTCGGTCGGACGCAAGCGAGAGGCGGGCTGGAGCCAAGGGCCCATGTGCGCAACAACCTGCGCATCGCCGCGTCGCCTCTGGAAGCACGCATGCGTCCCATCTACCATCGATCGGAGGACAGGGCTTCCGGATCGAGCCTTGCCTGCGCACCCGCATCGATCCAGAGCCATTCCATGGAGCCCAGGCGATGCCCCAGGGGTATCTTGATCCGCCCTTGTTCGAGATCAGCCGGTTCACGCAGAAGGTGTCGCTGGCGGATACGCCCTACTTCTACAACGACAACGGCAACCCCATCTATCTGGCCGAGCCGCCGAGCGGCGTCACGCCGCTGGAGCCCGCGCCGACCCACCCGCAGATGGCGATGGGCCATGAGCACATCGTCTCGCAGGTGATCGGGGTCAAGCCCAACGCGCCCTACGGCGTGGAGACCCAGCTGCGCTTCGTGGCGGAGAAGGTGAGCTATCAGCCACTGTGGGCCACCCGCGATGTCGCCGCCGCGTTCGGCATCACCCTGGTCGAGAAGGGCCAGGCGGTGCGCCTGACGTGCCCGGTGGAGCAGCTCGATCAGGTGGAATACGAGTACGGCGTGTTCGCCGGACACTGGTCGCCCTACCAGAACACCGGCAGCCGGTTGCTGTCGGTGGTGTGCACGGATCTGGAGCACCACGATTTTCCCCACGTGTTCGCCTCGACCGACCCGAACTTTCCGCTGGTGATCTCGGTGGGGCGGTACTGGCCCAAGCTCGGCAGGATCCGCCTGGCCGACCTGTGGGTGCCGCAGGGCTCGGCGCTGTACATCCCGCCGAAGCCCGCACTGCCCGATGCGGAGTGCATCGACCTGCACAACAACCGCAACTCGGCCCGCGCCTGCTGGGGCGACATCGAACACGACGGCATCCAGACCCACACGCTGCTGCAGCTCGAGCACGGCTACTTCTACTGGTACTGGAACGCCGTGGACACCAGCCACGGCCGCCCGATCTGACCATCAGGAACCTGCACGATGACGACCCCTGCCACGCATGCAAACGACACCGCTGCCTTCGACCCCGGCAGCTTCGAGGGCGACCACGCGGTCTACAAGACGCTGCTGGAATCGACCAACGCCATCCCCTGGAAGATCGACTGGCGCAGCATGCGTTTCGGCTACATCGGTCCACAGATCGAGCCGCTGCTGGGCTGGGCGCAGGACAGCTGGATGACGGTCGAGGACTGGGCCACGCGCATCCATCCGGAGGACCGCGAGCGGGCGGTGAACTTCTGCGTATCGCAGTCGCAGGCCGGCGTGGACCACGAGGTGGACTACCGTGCGCTGACTCCGGACGGCAGCTACGTGTGGATCCGCGACGTGGTGCACGTGGTGCGCGACGACAACGGCGAAGTGGATTGCCTTGTCGGCTTCATGTTCGACATCAGCGAGCGCAAGCAGGCCGAGGAGGAGCTGCTCCGCCTGCAGCGCGAACTGGAACGGCTCTCGCTGACCGACGGCCTGACCGGACTGTCCAACCGCCGCAAGTTCGACCAGCAGCTGGAACTTGAGTGGAAGGAGTCGCGCCGCAGCGGCAAGCCGCTCTCGCTGATCGTCATGGATATCGACTACTTCAAGCAGTTCAACGACCTGTACGGCCATATTGCCGGCGACGAATGCCTCAAGGCCATCGGCGGCATGCTGAAGGGTTTCGCCCGGCGACCGCGCGATGTGGCGGCCCGCTTCGGCGGCGAGGAGTTCGTGTTGCTGCTGCCGGACACCGACCAGGACGAGGCGCGCAAGCTGGCCGAAGAGTGCACCCGCGCTATCGCCGGGCTGGACATCGCCCATGAGGACTCGCAAGCCGGATGCCGCGTCACGGCCAGCTTCGGCATCGGCACCACCGTGGCGGCCTGGACCGACCCGCGCGCGTTCCTCGAGATCGTGGACCAGCAGCTCTACGCCGCCAAGCGCAACGGCAGGAACCGCATCGCGGCGGAAATCGCCTGAACCACTGAAGGTATCGGAATCGATCGGGAGCGAGGGGGCCGAGCTGTCGCCCGCCCCCGCCCCGGAAGGCGGGGCCCTGCGGCCTTGCCCTCCAGACGCAAGACGCGTCGGCCGGCCCGCCCGACCCCGCGCACGCCCCCGGTCGCGTGACACGCGCCGCACGGCTTCCGCTCAGTTCACGTGATCGAACTCCGGCATCGGTGCGAACAGCTCGCCCCGCTTCCAGGCCTGCGCGCCGGGACGCTGGTAGACCACCTGCCCGCCGACGACGGTGTACAGCACGCGGGTGCGCAGGATCTGGTCGGCCGGCATGGTCAGCAGGTTGCCGGAGAACACGGCCAGGTCGGCGCGCTTGCCGGGGCTGAGCGAGCCCAGCTGGTCGTCCTCGAAGATCGCGTAGGCGTTGTTCCAGGTGTAGGAGCGCAGCGCCTCGATGCGCGTTTTCGCCTGCGCGGGAAAGAACGCGGTGCCGTTGCCCTCGCGCCGGGTCACCGCGCAGTAGAAGCCGGCGATCGGGTTGGTGTCCTCCACCGGGGTGTCGCTGCCGTCCAGCACGATGGCGCCGCTGTCGATCAGCGTATGCCACACGTAGGCGCCTTCACGGGCCCGCTGCTCGCCCAGGTGCTGCACCACGAACGGCGCATCGGAACACGCGTGGATCGACTGCATCGAGGCGATCACGCCGAGCTGCGCGAAGCGCGGGATGTCCGCCGGATCGAGGTGCTGCGCATGCTCGATGCGCCAGCGCAGGGCGTGCGCCGACGGATCCTTCGTGAAGATGTCCTGGAAGGTGTCCAGCACCTCGCGGTTGGCGCGGTCGCCGATGGCGTGCACGGAGAGCTGGAAGCCGTCGCGCGCGGCGATCTCGGCGATCTGCCGGATCTCCGCCATCGAGACGACGTTCTTGCCGGTGATGCCGGGGTCGTCGTCGTAGGGCTTGAGGAACCACGCGCTGTGCGTGCCCAGCGCGCCGTCGGAGAGGATCTCGCCGATGCCGCGCACGGTGAAGTGGCCGTCGGCGGCATCGATGCTGCGGTAGCTCGCCAGCTTCGCGTCGAGCGCCGACACCGGCTCTTCGGCAATGTTCACGTACAGACGCAGCGGAATGCCCCTGGCCGCCTGCTGCTTGAGCCAGTCCACGGTGGCGAAGTCCTCGCCCATGTCGACGAAGCTGGTGATGCCCTTGCTGACCTCGTTCTGCATCGCGAGCTGGAGCGCATGTTCGCGCCGCGCGGCCTGCACCGCCGGCGGCAGCGAATCGACGTGGTGCCGGTAGGCGGCGTAGACGGGCGCATCGGCGGTATCGCGCAGCATGCCGATAGCGTTGCCCTGCCCGTCGCGCACGATGGTGCCGCCGGCCGGGTCCGGCGTGTCGTGGCCGATGCCGGCGAGCTTCAGCGCCGCGCCATTGGCGAACACGGCGTGACCGCTGACGTGTTCCAGCAGCACCGGGTTGTCCGGCGATACCGCATCCAGGCTGGCCCGCAGCGGCAGGCCGTCGATGTTCGGCTGCGGCGCATGCGTCCACTTGCTCTGCTGCCAGCCCGACCCGACGATCCACTGCCCCGGCTTCGCCCTGGCCACGGCGGCCTTCACCATCGCCACGATGCCGTCCCAGTCCGGCGCCTTGCCCAGGTCAAGTTCGGTCAGCACCGTGCCGGTGCCGAGCAGGTGACCGTGACCCTCGATGAAACCCGGCGTGACGAAGGCGCCGTGCAGGTCCAGCACCCGGGTGTGCGGGCCGATGTAGTGCGCGATCGCCGCGTCGCTGCCCACCGCGGCGATGCGGCCGTCGCGGATCGCCAGCGCCTGCGCGTCGGGCTGCAGCGGGTCGAGGGTGGCGATGGTGGCATCGCGCAGCACCAGGTCGGCGGCCGGCAGCGCGGGCGGAAAACCCGCGATCGGCGCATCGGCGGCGGCGACCGCCAGGGAGCCCAGCAGCAGGGCCGGAAGACAGAGACAAAGCGCGCGCATGTGGGGCTCCCCCTCGGGCTTGCGTGAAGCAACCGGGGCAGCCTAGGTAGCCGCCGCCGCCGGGTCAACGGCGCCGGCCGGCGACGCCGCGTGGCTAGCGCAGAAAGCCGCGTACGGCCGCCGCATCGAACGGCCAGTCCAGCTCGCGGCCGTCGCGGGTGTCGCGCAGCACCGGCACGCGGGTGCCGTAGCGCGCCTCCAGCTCGGGACTGTCGTCGACCCAGGCGCTGTCGAAATCCGGCGCGCGCGCCTCGGCCATCACTGCCAGCGCCATGTCGCACAGGTGGCAGTAGTCGCGCTGGTAGAGGATCAGGTGGCTCATCAACACACGCGGGCGTACAGACGCCGGTCCGGGAGGAGCGCCTAGAATAGCGGCCCCTCACCCGCCTTCCGCAGCGCATCCATGGCCGTCAGCGTTTTCGACCTCTTCAAGATCGGCATCGGACCGTCCTCCTCGCACACGGTGGGCCCGATGCGCGCCGCCGCGCGCTTCTGCGAGCGCTGGCTGGACGAGAAGGGCGTGATCGACCGCGTGGCGCGCGTGCGCGCCGAACTGTTCGGGTCGCTGGCGATGACCGGCCGCGGCCACGGGACCGACAAGGCGGTACTGCTGGGGCTGGAAGGCGCGCATCCGGACACGGTGGATCCGGACGCGATCCCCGACGCGCTGGCGCGCATCCGCAAAACCCACCGCATCCGCCTGCTCGGCCGGCACGAGATCGCATTCGACGAGAAGGCCGACCTGGTCTTCAACAAGCGCCAGAAGCTGCCGTTCCACACCAACGGCATGCGCTTCTGCGCCTACGACGCGCAGGGCAACGAACTGGCCACGCGCGACTACTACTCGGTCGGCGGCGGCTTCGTGGTCAACCACGACGAGGCGGCCGAGGACCGCATCGTGGCCGACACCACCGAGCAGCCCTACCCGTTCGCCAGCGGTGACGAGCTGCTCAGGCTGTGCGAGCAGCATGGTCTTTCCATCGCCCGGCTGATGCTGGCGAACGAGAGCGTGTGGCGTCCGGAGGCGGAGACCCGCGCCGGCCTGCTGAGGATCTGGCAGGCGATGCAGGACTGCGTGACGCGCGGCCTGCGCTCGCCCGGCGTGCTGCCCGGCGGCCTGAAGGTGGGCCGCCGTGCGCCGGCGATGGCCGAGGACCTTCGACGCCAGCCCGAGGCGGCACTGAAGGATCCGCTGACCATCCTCGACTGGGTGAACCTCTACGCACTGGCGGTGAACGAGGAGAACGCCGCCGGCGGTCGCGTGGTCACTGCGCCGACCAACGGCGCGGCCGGCATCGTGCCGGCGGTGCTGAAGTACTTCCACCACTTCTGCCCGCGCTTCGACGAGAACGGCGTGATCGACTTCCTGCTCACCGCGGGCGCGATCGGCATCCTCTACAAGGAGAACGCCTCGATCTCCGGCGCCGAGGTGGGCTGCCAGGGCGAGGTCGGCGTGGCCTGCTCGATGGCCGCCGGCGGCCTCACCGCGGCCCTCGGCGGCAGCATCCACCAGGTCGAGATGGCCGCCGAAATCGGCATGGAGCACAACCTCGGCCTGACCTGCGACCCGATCGGCGGGCTGGTGCAGATCCCCTGCATCGAGCGCAACGCGATGGCATCGGTGAAGGCGATCAACGCCAGCCGCATGGCGCTGAAGAGCGACGGCAAGCATCGCGTGTCGCTGGACAAGGTGATCGCCACGATGCGTGCCACCGGGCGCGACATGAAGGACAAGTACAAGGAAACCTCGCGCGGTGGCCTCGCGGTGAACGTGATCGAGTGCTGAGCGCGAGGTTGATTCTCCATTTCACCGTTCGCCGGTTCACGGCCTGCCCTGGACACCTGCGGCATGCGGTTCAGCCCGTGCCGCGCCCCCCCCCCTCGACCTCGGCTGGCGGTCCTGCTGCGGGCGTGATCACGGGCCTGGCCGGTCCTCCCGGGCAGCCTGGACGGCGGCGGCAGCGGCCCATCGGCCGAAGGACCATCGCGCGCGATGAGCCGGCACCCGGGTCCGTGGCGCCGCGGTGCACTATGCGGAGCGGCGTGACAGCTCCCGCCCACTTTGCCACTATCGCCGGCTTGAACCGCGGCGGTCCGCGCCGCGTGGGGACTGCTCGATGGCAAACCAGAATTCGATCCGGCGCGACGTCGGACCCTTCGCCCTGATGTTCACCGGCCTGGGATCGATCATCGGTTCCGGCTGGCTGTTCGGCGCGTGGAACGCCGCCAAGCTGGCCGGCCCCGGCGCGATCTGGGCCTGGGTGCTGGGCGCGGTGATCATCCTCTCGATCGCGCTGACCTACGCCGAACTGGGCGCGATGTTCCCCGAGTCCGGCGGCATGGTGCGCTACGGCCACTACTCGCACGGCTCGCTGGTGGGATTCATCGCGGCGTGGGCGAACTGGATCGCGATCGTCTCGGTGATCCCGGTGGAGGCCGAAGCCTCGGTGCAGTACATGGCCGGCTGGAAGTGGGGCTGGGCGCAGGATCTCTACCACGCGATGCCGGGCAAGCACGGCGAGCTGAGCCACCTGGGCTTAGGCATCGCCGCGGTGCTGGTGATCGTGTATTTCATGCTCAACTACTGGAGCGTGAAGCTGTTCGCCAAATCCAACAGCCTGATCACCATCGTCAAGCTGGTGATTCCGGCGACCACCGGCATCGCGCTGATCGCCAGCGGCTTCCACAGTGAAAACCTCTCGGTGGGCGCGGCCGGCGGCAGCCACGCGAACGACTTCGCGGCGATCCTCACCGCGGTGGCCACGGCCGGCATCGTGTTCAGCTTCAACGGCTTCCAGAGTCCGGTGAACCTGGCCGGCGAGGCCCGCAACCCGGGCCGCAGCATCCCGTTCGCGATCATCGGCGCGATCGCGCTGGCCACCGTGGTCTACGTGCTGCTGCAGATCGCCTACCTCGGCGCGGTGCCGCCGGACCTGCTCGCCAAGGCCGGCTGGAAGGGCATCAACTTCAGCTCGCCGTTCGCCGAGCTGGCCGTGCTGGTCAACCTGAACTGGCTGGCGATCCTTCTCTACGCCGATGCGTTCGTCAGCCCCAGCGGCACCGGCATGACCTACACCGCCACCACCGCCCGCATGATCTACGGCATGGAGCGCAACGGCACGCTGCCGGCGATCTTCGGCCGCATCGACCCGAAATCCGGCGTGCCGCGCCCGGCGATGTGGCTGAACCTGGTGGTGTCGTTCCTGTTCCTGTTCTTCTTCCGCGGCTGGGATTCGCTGGCGGCGGTGATCTCGGTGGCCACGATCATCTCCTACCTCACCGGCCCGGTCAGCGT
>JAGWVM010000243.1 GCA_018970895.1 Lysobacteraceae bacterium
GGCGGTGACCAGGGTGAAGGTGCGCTCGCGGCCGCGATGCTGGATCGACAGGCCGCCGATCAGGCGCAGCGCGGTGTACGAGCCGAGCGCGGCGACGAGGTAGGAGAGCAGGACAAGCGAATCGTTGTAGTGATGCATGGCCACCAGGCCCCCTGTGGGTGAAGGTTGAAGGGGAATCGCGCCCACACGCATGCGTCGAACCGTCGGTCCGACGAGGAAAGATGGCGGGGCTGCCGGGCGACGTCGTCCGCTGACGGGGACGCTCGACCCATGCTTTACGGGTCACCCATCCGCGCGGATGCACCGGCGCGACCGCGCATGCGGACAAATCGCCGCAGGCGACGGACGGAAACCGGGCTCAGCCGGTCACGCGTTGGCGGCGCGGGCCCACGGCAGGGCGTCGAGATCGACGTTGCCGCCGGTGATCACCAGCCCGACCCGCTTGCCGGTGAAACGACCGGGCTCCTTCAGCACGGCCGCCAGCACGGTGGCGCAGGACACTTCCACGACGACGCGCAGCTCCTGCCAGATCAGCCGCATCGCGGCGACGGTCTGCGCATCGTCGACGGTGATCACGTCGACCGCATGGTCGCGCAGCGCCTGCAGGTTCGGCGTGCCGACGAGCGCACGCAGGCCGTCGCAGACGGTGTCCGGCACGACGCTCTCCACCCGCGTACCGGCGGCGAGCGAGCGTGCCGCGTCGTCCGCGCCGGCCGGCTCCGCCGCGTGCAGCGAAAGCCCGGGGCGCAGCGCATGCGCGGCGATCGCCACGCCGGAGGCGAGGCCGCCGCCGCCGACCGGCGTGATCAGCGCATCCATCGCCGGCACCTGCGCCAGCAGTTCCAGCGCGATCGTGCCCTGCCCGGCCATGACGCGATCGTCGGCGTACGGGTGCACCAGCTGCGCGCCGGTGGCGTGCTGCACTTCGGCGGCCTTCGCCTCGCGCGCGGCCTGGTTCGGCGCGCAGCGATGCAGCACCGCGCCGGCCCGCTCGATCAGCGCGAGCTTGGCCTGCACCGCGCCCTCCGGCACCACCACGTGGGCCGGAATGCCACGCGTGGCGGCAGCCAGCGCCAACGCGCTGCCGTGGTTGCCGGACGAATGCGTGACCACGCCGGCGCGCGCCTCGTCCTCGCCCAGCGACCACACCGCGTTGCACGCGCCGCGGAACTTGAAGGCCCCGCCACGCTGGAAGTTCTCGCACTTGAAGTGCAGCTCGGCCCCGGCCAGCGCGTCGAGCGCGGCGCTGCGCAGGACCGGCGTCACTGCCGCGTGCGGCGCGATGCGCGCGGCGGCATCAAGGATCTGCGCGAAGGTGGGCAGGCGATCGTGGTTCATGCGGTCTGGAACTCCACGCCGCAGCGGAAGTGGCGCTCCGCACCGGGCTCCAGGCGGATCGCCGCAGCGCAGTCGGGGCGGTTGAAGGCGTCGGCCCAGCTCTCCATCGGCTCCAGCGCCAGCGCGCCGCGGACGTCGCGACTCACCGTGTCGGCGGTGAACGCGAGCATCACCCCGCGCTCCTGCCACAGCGCCAGGCCGAGCCCGCTGGCCGGATCGCGCAGCCGGGTTCGCGCACGGCCGTCGGCATCGGCGCGCAGTTCGGCGTAGGCGTGGTTCAGCGCCAGCGCACCGACCGGTCGCGGCGTGCGGAAATCCAGCGCGGGCTCGGCGTCGAGCGGGCGGTGCGCGGCCGCGCCGGGTAGCGGAATGAAGTCGGCATCGGTGGCGACCACGGTGGCGGCCGGCACCTGCAGCTCCCAGCTTTCCATCAGCGAGCCGCCCAGGCGGAAATACGGATGCCAGCCGAAGAAACACGGCGCCGGGGTGTCGCCGGTGTTGCGCGCGGTCGCAGTGAGCGCGAGGCCTTGCGCGTCCAGGCGGTAGTGCAGCGCGAAAGCGATGGCGAACGGATAGCCGGGGTGGGCGTCGGACGCCAGCGCGGTGGCGAAGCGCGCCTCGACGCCGTCCGCGTCGGCCGTCAGCGCCTCGAGTCGGAAATCCACCCCGCGGACGAAGCCGTGGCGCGCCGCGCGGTCCGCCTCCGCCACGCCGGGCTGCAGGTCGTGCTCGACGCCGTCGAACCGGTAGCGCGCGCCGGCGATGCGGTTGGCGAACGGCATCATCACGGCGAAGCGCGAGCTCGGCCTGGCTTCCAGCTCCGCGGCGTCGCGATAGCCGTCGGCCAGATCGACCCGGGCGCCGGCATGGGTCACCTCGATCGACAGCACGGTGGCGCCGCGATGG
>JAGWVM010000244.1 GCA_018970895.1 Lysobacteraceae bacterium
TAGGCGTCGCGGATGGCCTGGTCCAGTTCGGCCGGCAGGGGTGTCTCGGTGACCCACTCGCGAATCTCCCGGCCTGCCCGGGTCAGGGCGTCGACGTTGTCCACGTCCAGATCTGCCAGCCGGGCCCGGATGCGTGCCGCCACGCCGCTCTTGTCCAGGTATTGCTGGAAGGCATCCGCGGTGGTGGCGAAACCGCCGGGCACCGAGACGCCGAGCTTGCTCAGGTTGCCGATCATCTCGCCCAGCGAGGCATTCTTGCCGCCAACCTTGGCCAGGTCGGTCATGCGAAGCTGGTCAAGCCAAAGCACCAGGTCGTTCAAGGTGGATCTCCTCGGAACTCAAGTGGGGTAACTCGGTGCGACCGGCGGGAAGCGGGCCACGAAGAACTGGTATTGTCCGCTGCCGATGGTGCAAGGCACAAGAAGACCAATCGGATCCGCGACTGGGCCACCTCAATACCAGTCAGGCAAACGTCAAGCCAGCCAAGCAAATCCGGCGTGCGATATCGTAGCCGGGAGACCCATCACGCATGCCGGGGGCGATCCATGCAGCGAACGGTTTTTTTCATCTCAGATTCCACTGGTATTACCGCCGAGACGATCGGCAACAGCATCCTGGCGCAATTCGAGGGGACGGAGTTCGACAAGCATCGCCTCCCTTTCGTGGATGATGCGAAAAAGGCCGAGGCGGCCGCGCTCCGCATCAAGACGCGATATGCCCAGACCGGACAGCGTCCTATCGTGGTCAACACCATGGCCGACCGTGCGCTTTGCGACATCGTGGCCACCAGTGGCGCATTGATGCTCGACGTCTTTGCCCCGTTCATCGGACCGTTGGAAGTGGAGCTCGGCGCCAAGCGCTCCGGCGCAGTGAACCGCTCGCACGGCCTGGTCGATTTCGACAAGTACGAAGCGCGCATCAATGCCACCAACTATGCGCTGACCCACGACGACGGCATCGACGTCGACTACGCCCAGGCCGACCTGATCCTGGTCGGCGTATCGCGATCGGGCAAGACGCCGACCTGCCTGTACATGGCCTTGCATTACGGCGTGAGTGCCGCCAACTATCCGCTCACGGACGAGGACCTGGACAAGCTGGAGCTGCCGGCGCGCCTGCGCCCCTACAAGGACCGCCTGTTCGGCCTCACCATCGACCCCCAGCGCCTGGCCCAGATCCGGGAACAGCGCCGGGCCAACAGCCGTTATGCCACCATCGAGCAGTGCCGCTGGGAGCTGGCGCAGGCCGAGAAGCTGATGCGTCGCGAGGCGATCCCAAGCCTCAACACCACGCACGTCTCGATCGAGGAAATCGCCAGCAAGATCTTCGAGCGCTTCGGCATCGAGCGCACCATGTTCTGACCGTGACGGAGTGAACCGACCGCATGAGCCTCGTTCTGGATCGACGTATCGCCCTTTTGCCCGGGCGTTTCGAGTTCCTCATGGGGCTTTACGCCGAAAACTTTCATCGGCTCGCGCGGTTATTCGCGCCGCACGAGCTGTCGCCCGGCCGTTATGTGTCGAGCATCGATGACGGGCTCGACGTGCATCTGCAGATCCAGGAGCGGCACCCGTACACGCTGGAGCTTGAGCTCACCTACGACCTGGTCGATGAGCAGACCGGGCTACGCACGCCTTCGGCACAGTTGCGCGTATACACCGATGCCCATGTGGCCGAGGCGCTTCATTGCCACCCCGGCAGGCACCTGTGGCAGGTGCTCGGACCGTTCCCGCCGGCACGCACGGTGCTCCAGCATCGCCTTCGCATGAACGGATTCCTCGCGCGCTGGCTGGAGTACCTCGCCGAACAGGGGCATTCCCTGGGAACGCTCGAGCGAGAGACCGTCGCCTCCGGATGAGGCGACCCGCACGATGGGCGTCATGACGCAGGCAACAAAAAACCCGCGCGAGGCGGGCTTCTCGTAAGTGGCGGAGCGGACGGGACTCGAACCCGCGACCTCCGGCGTGACAGGCCAGCATTCTAACCGACTGAACTACCGCTCCACGTTTTGCGTTTACTGCAACTCTCCCGCTTTCGCGGTCCAGCGGAAGCCAACTTGGCGTCCCCACGGGGATTCGAACCCCGGTCGCCACCGTGAAAGGGTGGTGTCCTAGGCCTCTAGACGATGGGGACGGAATAAGTTGGTGGAGCCAGGCGGGATCGAACCGCCGACCTCCTGCATGCCATGCAGGCGCTCTCCCAGCTGAGCTATGGCCCCGCCGCTGGAAGCCCG
>JAGWVM010000245.1 GCA_018970895.1 Lysobacteraceae bacterium
TGCCCGAAGCTCGCCGATGAACGCCTCCACCAGCTCCGGCACCAGCGGCGCGGCCAGCTCCACCCAGGGCAGCAGCAGCGCCTCGGCCAGGTCGCCGTAGGGTGCCTGCACGCGCCCTTTGAATTCGTGCGCCTCTGACGGCTCGCCCGGCATCTCCAGCGGCATCGACCACCAGCGCTCGCGCTGCCGCTTGCGCGCCTTGACCCGGTACATCGCCTGGTCGGCACGACGCAGCAGCTGCTGTCCACCGCCGCTGGCGTGGTCCGGGAACAATGCGATACCGAGGCTGGCGGTCAGCTCGAACACCGCGCCATCGACCGCCATGGGCGCGCGCAGCGCGCGCCACAGGCGGTCGAGCAACGGTTCGATCTCGGCCTCGCTGCACAGGCCCTCGCAGACGATGACGAACTCGTCGCCACCGAGTCGGGCGACATAGTCGTCCGGCCGCAGCGCCCCGCGCAGTCGTCGCGCTACTTCGGTCAGCAGCAGATCACCCGTGGCATGGCCGAAGCGGTCGTTGATCGGCTTGAGGTCGTCCAGGTCGAGCATGCCGACAGCCACCAGCCGCTCGCTGCGCTCGGCGCGCTCGAGCGCGCACTCCAGGTGCATGTCCAGCGCGCGGCGGTTGGGCAGACCGGTGAGCGCGTCGTGCAGGGCCAGATAGGTCTGGCGCTGATGCTCCTCCAGTTGATCGCGCCGCCGCTCGTGCTGGCGCAGGGCCAGACCGGCCACCTCGGCCAGCTCGTCGAGCACGTGGCACATCTCCGGATCGAAGGTGTCCTCTTCGGTCGTGATCACCGCGAATACGCCCAGCGGCGGCGCACCCGGTTCGGGGGGCAGGATCGGCCAGCAGCCGCAGGCGCCCATCTGGGCCAGCACGCCCACTTGCCATACCGGCGACATGTCGGTGCGCTGAGCGGGACGGATGCGGGTCTGCGGCGTGCGTTCGCGCATGGCCCGGACCGGCAGCGGCACCCGTTCACCGTCGCTGGGCGGCAGCGGAGCCAGCCGCCGGATGTCCTCGGCAATGGGGCCCTCCAGTGCCACGCGCCGCAGCTTGCGAAGATCGCCGTCGGGCACGTGCACATCCACCGCGGCAGCACCGGCCACCTCCACCAGCGCGTGCGCCAGGGTGCGGTACACCGCATCCGGGTCGGGCTGCTCGAGCAGCGCACGCTGGATCGCACGCTGGGCAGCGCGATAGCGGCTGATGCGCTGCTCGCGCTCGATCTGCACCTGATGGTCGCGGAACCGCGCCAGCTCCTGCGCCAGCCGCGGCAGCCAGTCGCCCAGGGCCTCGACGAAGCCTTCCGGCAGGTCACCACTGCAGGCGACCAGCAGTAGCTCGCCACCGTCGAGGGTGGGCTCGGCCACCGCGACCGCGGGCAGCAGGCCCTGCTGCCAGGACCCGTCGCCGGACGCCTCGCCGTCGGCTCCGGGGGACGCACGCACGATGCGCGGCGAGCCTGCCACGCTGAGACCGGTGACCGGATCGTCCGCCGCGCGCCCGGGTACGACATCACCGGCGAGCAGGGCCTCGACGCGGCTGTGCGCGCTGCCCGCCGCGGCCAGCACGGCGATCGTGCCGTCGTCCGGCGAGCGCCGGCCCACCCAGGCCAGCGGCAGGTCCAGGGTGGTGGCGAAGACGGTCACGACCTCGCCCAGCGCGCGGCGGGCATCGTGGCCATGCGGCGTGCGCAGGCGCACCAGGGTTTCGGCCAGGCTCTGGTAGAACCGCGAACGCAGCGCATCCATCGCCGGCGCGCCCACGACGGTGTCCCGACTCAACACTGCACGCTCCTGGCCACGCTCACCCTGTTCCCCCTGGCTCGCCCCGACAGACGGCTCCGCCCGCACCCGCACGGCGCCGATCGAGCCGTGGCGCGACGTGCTCCCGTGGGCGCTCCGGGCCCGCGACTCCCCCTATCGTCCTTCCTGCACCGGCCTTGAGTGACCCGAGGTCCGCGCCGGCCATCATACGCCCGCGCACGCGGGCGTGCGCTCCGTGCCAGACTGCCCGGCACCGGCTTCGAGCCGCTATCCACGGGTTGTCCATGGCGACTCCGGACCGCAACGGCGACTGGCGATTTCCCGCCCTGCTGCTGGGGCTGTTCGTGCTGGCCGCGGCCCTGCTCGGCATCGCCCCGCGCTACCGCCAGGACTGGCTGCTGGAGAACGTGGTGGTGATCGTGGCGCTGCCGCTGCTGGTGCACGGCTGG